>NZ_QWGT01000172.1 GCF_003576405.1 Clavibacter lycopersici | reverse complement strand
CGTCGCGCTGCTCCTCGCGGGGGCGTTCGCGGCGCTGGGCGCGGTGCCCGCGCTGCTCGCGACCGTGCTGCTCGTCGGCGGGCCCTGACCGGAGCGCGCGCCGGGCAGGCGTCGGACGCCCGACGCGGGTCCCGCCGCCGGCCGTCCACCGCGGTGCCGCGCCGCGTTCACCCCGCACGCCTACGGTCGTCCCCCGTGACCCAGGACCCGATGACGCCTCCCCCCTCCGCCCTCTCCCGACGCGGCTTCCTCATCACGAGCGGCGCGGCCGGCGCGCTCGGGGTGGCCGGACTCGGCGGGGCGCTGCCCGCGACCGCCGCCACCGCCGCCGCCGTCGCGACGGACAGCGCGAAGGCGAAGGCGCCCGCCGCGCAGCAGGGATCCGGCGCCCGCTGGAAGCCCGACACGTCCTCGCCCCGCTTCACGATCGCCGTGCTGCCGGACACGCAGTACCTCTTCGACGGCGCGTCGATCCACCCCGAGCCGCTCGAGGCGTCGCTCCGCTACGTGCTGGCCGAACGGGATCGCCACAACATCGTCTTCCTCGCCCACCTCGGCGACGTGACGCAGAACGGCGCCGAGGCCGAGATCCAGGCGGCGAGCGCGCAGTTCACGCTCCTCGACAGGGCGGGCGCCGCGTGGAGCGTGCTCGCCGGGAACCACGACGTCGACGGATCCACCGACGACCAGCGCGGCCGCACGCCCTACCTCGACGCGTTCGGACCGAAGCGGTTCCGGAAGTCGCCGAGCTTCCGCGGATCCAGCCCCGACGGCTACAACTCCTTCCACACCTTCACGGCGGGCGGGCGCGACTGGCTCGTCCTCGCGCTCGACTGGCGCACGAGCGCCCGCGGCGTCGAGTGGGCGCGCGGCGTGCTCGCGGCGCACCCGACCCTGCCGGTGATCCTCACGGCGCACGACATCGTCGACTCGCGGACCGACGGATCCGCCGTGCTCGACGACTACGGCCAGGGCCTCTGGGACTCCTTCATCTCCCAGCACGACCAGATCTTCCTGACCCTCAACGGCCACTACTGGAAGCCCGGCCGCACGACCATGCAGAACCGCGCGGGCCACGACGTGGACCTGCACCTCGTGAACTACCAGGACCGCTACTACGGCGGCGCCGCGATGATCCGGCTGTACCACGTGGACCTCGAGCGGAACGCGATCGACGTGGAGACGCTGTCGCCCTTCATCCTGGGCGGCGGCCTCGGCACGGGCAACGAGCTCGCGGACGAGGAGATCCAGCTCTCGGGCGACGTCGACCGGTTCACCGTGAGCGTCGACTTCGACGAGCGGTTCGCCGGGTTCGCGCCCGTCCCCGTGCGCGCCTCCCGGCCGGCCGCGCAGATGCTCGTGCCCGGCACGGTCGCGTACTGGCGCTTCGACGGGCAGGCGGACGGATCCGCGCTCGGCACCACCGCACGCATCCCGGACGCGTCCGGCCGCGGCAACGACCTCGTGGTCGCGAACCGCGCCGGTGCCGCGCCCGGATCCCTGCGCTTCTCGTCCGCGCACCACGACGACCAGCCGGGCTTCGGCAGCCTCACCCTCACGGGCGGCACGAGGTCGGGGGACCACCTGCGCACCGTCCCCGGCGCCCCGCTCGACGCCGCGACGTTCCGCCAGGGCTACACGTTCGAGGCGTTCGTGCGGATCCCCGCGGACTTCGACGGCGGCGCAGACGGCTTCAGCGCGATCCTCTCCCGCGCGGCCTCCGCGAAGGACGCGGGCAAGACGCCGGGGAACGCCGGCGACCCGGACGAGCCCGCCGCGACGCTCAGCGTCTCCGGCAGCCGCGAGATCCAGTGGTGCGTCTACCCGACCACCCAGCAGGGATCCCTCACCAACTGGTCGCACGAGCTGCCGGCAGCCCGGTGGTGGCACGTGGCGGTGGTCAACGACAGCCAGCACACGACGATGTACGTCGACGGCTGCCCTGTGGTGCGGAACCCGTCGACCGCGAACCGCGGGCTCGCCGCCGCGTCGCCCGCGACGTCGTGGCTGCTCGGCGCGAACCTCTATGCGGGGGAGCTGGACCACGTGCTCCCGGCGTCCATCGGCGACGTGCGCATCGTCGAGCGCGCACTCAAGCCGTCGGAGTTCATGAACGCGTGAGGCCGCGGACGGCCGCCCGTGCTCAGAGCTCCGGGTGGTCGTCCTCGAGCAGGTGGAAGCGGCGGTCGCGGTAGACGAGCGGCGGGGCCGGCTCCCCGAGGATCACGTCGAGGACCTCGGCGACGACCAGCACGGATCCGCCGACCGGCACGGTCTGGATGGTGCGGCAGCGGAGGGCGGCGCGTGCGTCGGTGAGCAGCGGCTCGCCGGTCTCGAGCGCGGCGAAGCCCTGCTCCTCGGTGAAGCGAGGGGATCCCGAGACGGCGAAGGCCCGCGCGAGCGGCGCGTGACGACCGGCGAGCAGGTGCACGACGTAGGTGTCTGCGGAGAGGATCGCGCCGGCGGATCCCGTGGCGCGCGTCACCGAGAACGAGAGCGCGGGCGGATCCACCGAGAGCGACGCGACGCTCGACGCGGTGAGCCCGGCCGGGCCGTCGGCGGTCTGCGCGGTGATGAGCGCGACACCGGCCGGGTGCCCGCGGAACGCGGCCTTGAAGAGGTCGGTGTCGGCGCTCACGCGTTCCCGCCCTGGCGCGGGACGGCGGCCACGACGGGGTGGTCGTACGCCACGGCGCCGATCTTCACGGCGCCGCCCGGGGACCCCATCTCGGCGAAGAACTCGACGTTGGCCGTGTAGTAGTCCGACCACTTCTCCGGCAGGTCGTCCTCGTAGTAGATCGCCTCGACCGGGCAGACCGGCTCGCAGGCGCCGCAGTCCACGCACTCGTCCGGGTGGATGTAGAGCGACCGCTCGCCCTCGTAGATGCAGTCCACCGGGCACTCGTCGATGCAGGCGCGGTCCTTCACGTCGACGCACGGGAGGGCGATCACGTAGGTCACAGGGCGTCCTCACGGGCGGGGGCCGTCGCGGCGGCGGGAGTGGTGGTGGGCATGGTGTCCACGTTAGAACCTCACGTACCCTTGAGGTCAATCGGGAGGAGCGGTCATGGCGGATGCGCAGGAGCCGACGGCCGTCGACGCGACGCCGCGGCACGCGCCCGGCGAGCTCCTCACGGTCGGCGAGATGACCCGTCGCACGGGCGTCGCCGCCTCCGCGCTCCGCTTCTACGAGGACCTCGGCCTCATCGCCGCCGAGCGCACCGCGGGCAACCAGCGCAGGTACGCGCGGCACATGCTGCGGCGGGTGTCGCTGATCACGGTGGCCAAGCGCCTCGGGATCCCGCTCGCCGACGTGCAGGCCACCTTCGACGACGTGCCGCTCGACCGCCCGCCGAGCCACGCCGACTGGCAGCGCGCGTCGCGCCGGTGGAAGCGCCTGCTCGAGGAGCGCCGCCGCAGCATCGAGCGGCTGGAGCGCGAGCTCACGGGCTGCATCGGCTGCGGCTGCCTGTCGATGAAGGCGTGCGGCCTGCTCAACCCGGACGACGCGCTCGCCGACCGCGGCGCCGGACCCGTGCGGGTGCAGGGCGGCTGATCCGCGCGGATACGCCGCCGGTCGTCAGCGCCGTCAGCGCCGCTTCCGCCGCACCACGAACAGCAGCGCCACCGCCGCGATGGGCCACGCGCCGACGATCAGCGGATCCATCCACATGTGCTTCATGTCCGCGCGGCCCCGCCCGAACCGCGACGAGATCGGGTGGTGCCGGCCCTCGGTGAGGATCCCCGTCTCGGTGAGCGGGTCGTCCGGGTGGCCGCTGACGAGGGACCCGAGGTGCGCGCCCGCCGCGTCCACCCGGTCGCCGAGCATGAGCAGCAGCCAGTGGACGGACCGGCCCTCGCTGAAGCTCGCGTAGGCGTAGCGCCGGATGGCACCCGAGACGCCGTGCAGCGGCGCGACCGTGCCGAACACGGGCGGCAGCTCGGTGTGCTCGATGGAGCGCTCGCGCCGCGTGCGCTCCTCCTGTCGCTCCGGGAAGTCCCAGTGCGCACCCGAGACGAGGTCGGTGCGCTCCCGCGGGAACGCGGGACGGTCGGCGGGGTCGAGGTCGGCGCCCCAGCCCGGGATCCGGGCTCGGAGCGCGTCGGCGTCGATAGGACGGTGGTGGTCGCTCGCGCGGTACGGCATGGCTTGGCTCCTACTCCTCGTCGAAGGTGATGACGGTCTTGACGCAGTCGTCGAGCTTCGCGGAGAACACGTGGTACCCCTCCGCGATGTGCTCGAGCGGGATCCGGTGCGTGATGATGTCGCGCGGCGAGAAGTGCCCCGCCCGGACGTGCTCGATGAGCCGCGGCCACTGCCGCTTCACGGGCGCCTGGTTCATCCGCATCGTGATGCCCTTGTTCACGGCGTCGCCGAACTTGATCGCGGCGGGCACCGGCCCGTACGCGCCCAGGACGCTCACGGTGCCGCCCTTGCGCACGCCGTCGATGGCCCAGTTGAGCGCGACCGGGGATCCGCCCTGCACCTTGATCTTGGTGCCCGTGATCTGGTGCAGCGCGTGCCCGTCGGCCTCCGCGCCCACCGCGTCGATGACCACGTCGGCGCCGAGCCCGTCGGTCATCCGCTTGAGCTCGAGCACGGTGTCCTTCACGCGTGAGAAGTCGAGCGTCTCGGCGTGCGCGAACGTCTCCGCCATGCGCAGCCGGTAGTCGAGCTGGTCGACGACGATCACGCGGCCGGCGCCCATGAACCACGCCGAGCGCGCGGCGTAGAGGCCGACGGGTCCGGCGCCGAGCACCGCGACCGTGTCGCCCTCCGCGATGTCGCCGAGCTGGGCGCCGAAGTAGCCGGTGCTCAGGGCGTCGGTCATCACGAGGGCGTCCTCCTCGTGGATGTCGTCGGGGATCACCATGGGCCCCACGTCCGCGAACGGTACCCGCACGTACTCGGCCTGGCCCCCGTCGTAGCCGCCCGTGGTGTGCGAGTAGCCGTAGATGCCGCCGACCGCCGTGGCGTTCGGGTTCACGTTGTGGCAGTTCGAGTACAGGCCGCGGGCGCAGAAGAAGCAGGACCCGCAGTAGATGTTGAACGGCACCATCACGCGGTCGCCGACGGACAGGCTCTCGACCGACGAGCCGACCTCGTGCACGACCCCGATGAACTCGTGGCCGAACGTGGTGCCGACCCGCGTGTCCGGGAGGAGGCCGTGGTACAGGTGCAGGTCGGATCCGCAGATCGCCGCCCGGGTCACCCGCACGATCGCGTCGTTCGGGTGCTCGATCCGCGGGATGTCCTTCTCCTCCACGCGGATCCTGTACGGCCCTCGGTACACCATCGCTCGCATGTCGTCCCCTCCGTCGGTGGGTCGAGCCGACTCCCGCGACGGCGGGTCGCCTACCCCCTTGACACGCGGGGGTCGGGCGGATCCGGACGGGACCGTCTAGCGCGTGCAGTCACCCCCGGTCGAAGCGCATGCCGCAGGCGCGCGCGTCCGCGTCGGCCGCCACCTCGCCCGTGCGCGCGAAGTCGGCCCACACGCGGCGGACAGCTCGGCCGCGCGCGGCGACCTCGGGCCACGCCTCCGGACCGACGAGGTCCATCGACGTCCATGCCTCGCGCGTGCCGAGGATCAGCGGCACGTCGGACGTGTGCCCCGCGCCGATGGGGCTCGACGCGGGCGCCGCACGCAGGACGTAGCGCACGGCCCGGCCGCCCGCGGCGCGGTGCCGGGCCGCGAACGCGCGGACGGGACGCGCGTAGACGAGACGGGTGGTGGGTCGCACGACCGCGCGCATGAGGATCGCCCGCAGCGCGCGGCCGAGCACCGGCACGCGGAGCAGCGGCGCGATCACCGGCAGCGCGGGCAGGTACATCGCGGTCTCGTCGCGGGTCGTGCCGATGAGGAGGTCGACCTCCGGCGCGACCGCGCGCCAGGCGGCGTCCCTGTCCGCCTCGGCGGGCAGCGGCGCGTGGCCGTAGCGCGGTCCCCAGGGCAGGCCCGCGCGGATCCCGG
>NZ_QWGT01000171.1 GCF_003576405.1 Clavibacter lycopersici | reverse complement strand
GGATCGGCGGCTGGGCAGCGGCCCTGGTGGCGCTCGCGATCGCCGTGGTCCCGGCGACGGCCGCGCTCGCCGCGCCGTCCGCCGCCGCTCCGGCGGCCACCGCGCCGGCCGCGCCCGCGGACGAGGTCGACCTCACCCGGGCGCCCGAGGCGCCCTGGTTCGGCGGCATCATCGACTGGACGGCCGACGACGCGCAGAGCTACGCCGACCGCCTCGGGGCGACCCCCGCGGTGCTCGGCCAGTCGGTGCGCTACCCCCTCGGATCCGACGACGTCACCTACCTCGACCAGTTCGCGCAGCAGGCCGCGCAGCAGGGATCGCTCCTCTTCCTCACGCTCGAGCCGACCGTGCCGCTCACCGAGCTGACCCCGGCCGACGCGACCGCGCTCACGGGCCGGCTCGAGGCGCTCCGCGAGCGCTACGACTCCCGCGCGCTCGTGCGGTTCGCCCCCGAGATGAACGGCTCGTGGACCCCCTGGGGCCAGCAGCCGTCCGCGTACGTCGCCGCGTTCCGCCAGGTCGCGGACGCCGTGCACGACTCCGACGCGGGCGCGGTGACCGTCTGGTCGCCCGCGTACGCGGCCGGCTACCCGTTCGGATCCGCCGACGGCCTCACCGACGCGTCCGGCACGCGCTCCATCGCCGAGCTCGACACCGACGGCAACGGCCGCGTCGACGTCGACGACGACGCGTACCGCCCGTACTACCCGGGCGACGACGCCGTCGACTGGGTGGGCCTGTCCGCCTCCCACTTCGGGTCGGAGCAGGACTTCACCGTCGGGCAGCCGACCCAGGACTACCTGGGCGGCGAGGTGATCCCGCAGCAGGAGTTCGGCGAGAACGTGGTGCCCGAGGAGGGCAAGTACGCCCGCGAGCTCGCGGGGGAGTACGGCTACGCCGACGAGGGCGGCGCGGGGCGCGACTTCGGCGCCGAGTGGATCGAGGGCACCGGCAAGCCGGCCGTGATCGAGACGGGCGCGCTCTACGACCCCGCGCGCACCGACGGCGCCAGCGAGATCGACATCAAGAGCGCGTGGTGGGACCAGGTGCTCTCCGCCGACGCCCGCGCCGAGCACCCCGGCATCGGGATGGTCGTCTGGCGCGAGGTCGAGCGGGAGGAGGCGGAGGCCGACGGCGCCGTCATCGACTGGCGGGCCACCGGCGACCCGGCCGTCGCGTCCGCGCTGCTGGCGCACCTGGATCCGGCGACCGCGACGCTCGGCCCCGTCACCCAGGTCTTCGACCAGGAGCGCGCGAACGTCGCCACCGCGCAGTACCGCGACCCCGGATCCCCCGAGGACGAGCAGATGGGCTGGATCGTGCTGTGCGCGGTCGTGCTGCTCCTGCTGTTCGTGATCTCCGGCCCCATCGGCCGGCTCAAGCCCGGCTGGCGCTACCCGGACGAGGACTCGCCCCGCGACCGCCGCCTCGACCTCTTCCGCGGCTGGACCATCGTCGCCGTGGTCATCACCCACATCGAGCTCGCGAGCCCGTACTCGTACGTGACGATCAACGCGATCGGCGCCATCACGGGCGCCGAGATGTTCGTGCTGCTCTCCGGTCTCGTGCTCGGCATGGTCTACCCGATGGCCGTCAAGAGGTTCGGCGAGGTGAAGGCCCTGGTCTCCATCCTCCGGCGCGCGTTCAAGCAGTACATCGTGGCGATCGCGGTGGTCGTCATCGTCTTCGCGCTCACGTTCGTGCCGTTCCTCGACACCGACGTGATCACCACCTTCACCGACCGCGGCACAGGCGCCGACGGCAAGGTCACCACCGGGCAGGTCTACGACCTCTACCCGAACGGCGCGCGCCTCCTCGACTACCCGCCGCCCTGGTACGCGATCCGCGACCTGCTGCTGCTGCGCATGGGCCCGTGGGTGTTCAACATCATGGGCCTGTTCGTGGTGCTGACCCTCCTGGTCCCCGCGGTCGTGTGGCTGCTCCGCCGCCGCATGTGGTGGGTGGTGCTCATCGTCAGCTGGGCCGCGTACGTCCTCAACGCGCAGTTCGACATCCGCGTGCTGCCGTCGATGTTCGAGGACGTGTTCCCGCTGCTTACGTGGCAGGTCGCGTTCCTCAACGGCATGGTGATCGGCTACTACCGCAGGCAGATCACGCACGCCCTGACCGGCCGGGTCGGCCGCGTGCTGGTGTCCATAGGGCTCGTCGCGTACGTCGGCGCGCTCGCCGTGCTCTGGGCCGGCCACACCTCCGGCGTGCAGCTGCCGGGCGTGCCCGACGGCCTGTACTCGTCGCTGTACGAGTCGATGTACCAGCGCACGTTCCTCCAGCCCGGCCGCCTGCTCGACCTGGCGCTGATGCTCGTGGTCGCGTACACGTTCCTCACGCGGGTGTGGAAGCCCGTGGACCGCGCGTTCGGCTGGTTCTACACGCCGCTCGGATCCGCGAGCCTCTACGTGTTCATCGTCCATGTGTTCTTCGTGCTGATCGTGGGCAGCCTGCCGTTCCTCGACAGGGCGAATCCCTGGCAGGGGGCAGTGGTCCACACGCTCGTGCTCGCGGCGATCTGGTTCATGGTGACGCGCAAGGTGCTCTTCAAGGTCATCCCGACCTGATCCGCCGCCCGAGATCTGCGGGCATCCGGCCCCAACCGATCCTGTCCGCGCTCCGAACGCTTTCCGACATCCAGTGAAACCAGTGCCCCGTGCTCTTCCTGGATGCCTGTCACACGTTTAGCGTTCGAACCACATGCGTCCGGTATCTGGGATACGGCCGCGCCGATCAAGGGAGCTCGTCCATGTTCGACAAGAAGTTCATCACCCAGGCCATCGACAGGAGCGCGCAGTCGCCCCTCGACCGTCGTCGCTTCTTCAGCGCGGCGGGCATCGCGGGTCTCGGCGTCGGCGCCGCGGCCCTCATCCCCGCGACCGGAGCCCAGGCGGCCGACGCCCAGGCCGAGGCCGACGCCGGTGCGGTCACGGACGCGGCGGTCCTCAACTTCGCGCTCAACCTCGAGTACCTCGAGGCCGAGTTCTACCTCCGCGCCGTCACCGGCAACGGCCTCGTCCCGAACGACATCTCCGGCGTCGGCACGCCCGGCGGCGTCACGGGCGGCCGCGCCGTCCAGTTCAAGGACTACGCGATCCGCCAGTACGCGTACGAGATCGCGCAGGACGAGAAGGCGCACGTGAAGTTCCTGCGTGCAGCGCTCGGCTCCGCGAAGGTCGCCCGTCCCGCCATCGACCTGGACGCGGCGTTCTCCGCCGCGGCCACCGCCGCCGGCCTCATCAAGCCGGGCGAGAAGTTCGACGCGTTCGCGAACCAGGAGAACTTCCTGCTCGCGTCGTTCATCTTCGAGGACGTCGGAGTGACCGCCTACAAGGGCGCCGCGCCGCTCATCACGAACAAGACGTACCTCGAGGCGGCCGCGGGGATCCTCGCGGTCGAGGCGTACCACGCGGGCATCATCCGCTCGCAGCTGTTCGCCCGCGGCCTGGCGGAGCCCGCCAACGCGATCTCCAACGCGCGCGACTCCCTCGACGGCCCCACGGACCTCGACCAGGGCGTCACGGTCTCCGGCGGCGCGAACCTCGTGCCGACGGACGCCAACGGCATCGCGTTCAGCCGCACGCCCGGCCAGGTGCTCAACATCGTGTACCTGAACAACCAGGCCGTCACCAAGGGCGGGTTCTACCCNTCGGTCAACACCAGCGCCGCGAACTAGCTCCCCGCGCGCACCCAGGGGCGCCGCCCACCTCTCGAGGTGGGCGGCGCCCCTGTCGCATGTGCGGGCGGTCGTCAGCCGCGTCGGCGGTTCCGAGGGCTGTCGGCCGCGAGCACCGAGTTGCGGCGCGAGTACGTGAGGTAGATCACGAGGCCGATGACGAGCCAGACCGCGAACCGCACCCACGTCTCCCACGGCAGCGACGAGACGAGCCAGAGCGAGAAGCCGATGCCGATGATCGGCACCACCGGCATGGCCGGCAGCCGGAACGCCCGGGGGATCTCCGGCCGCTTGTAGCGCAGCACGATCACGGCCGCGCACACCACGACGAAGGCCAGCAGGATCCCGATGTTGGTGAGCTCCGCCACCACCGTGATCGGCAGGAAGCCCGCGAACAGGGCCGAGCCGATGCCGATGATCCACGTCACGCGCGTCGGCACGTTGCGCTTCCGGTCGGTGACCGCGAACCACCCCGGCAGCAGGCCGTCGCGGCTCATCGAGAACCACACGCGCGACGCGCCGAGCATGAACGTGAGCATCACGGTGACGACGCTGACGATCGCGCCCACCGCCACCACGTTCGCCACGGCGGGCAGGCCCACCGACTCGAACGCCGTCGCGAAGCCGCTCTCCGGGTTGATGTCCGTGTACCGCTGCATGCCCGTGAGGACGACGGTCGCGAGCACGTAGAGCACCATCGCGATCGCGAGCGACAGCAGGATCGCCTTGGGCATGTGCTTGGTCGCGTCCTTCGACTCCTCGGCCGCGGTGCTCATCGCGTCATAGCCGAAGACCGCGAAGAACACGGTGGCGGCGCCCGTGAAGACGCCGGCCGCGCCGAACGGGAAGTACGGCTGGTAGTTGGCGCCGGTGATCTGCGTGAAGCCGATCACGACGATCACGAGCACCAGCGCGACCTTGAGCCCCACGAGGTACAGCTCGAAGCGGCCGACGCTCTTCATGCCGCGGGTGAGGACGAAGGCGGTGCCGAGGCAGAGGATCACGGCGAACAGGTCGACGACGTGGCCGTCGCCCGTGCCGGCCGCGCCGAGCATCCAGGCGGGGAGGTCGATGCCGAGCTGGTCGAGGAGGAAGCCCGCGTACCCGGAGACGCCTATGGCGACCACGCCGACGATGGCGGTGTACTCCAGCAGCAGGTCCCAGCCGATGAACCAGCCGACGATCTCGCCGAGGGCTGCGTAGCCGTAGGTGTAGGCGGATCCTGCCTTCGGGATCATGCCCGCGAACTCCGCGTAGGAGAGGGCGGCGGCCGCGCTCGCGATGCCGGCGATGAGGAACGAGATGAGGACCGCGGGACCGGCCGTCTGGTTGGCGACGGTGCCCGCGAGCGTGAAGATGCCGGTGCCGATGATGCCGCCCACGCCGATCGCGGTGAGCTGCCACAGGCCGAGCGAGCGGGTGAGGCCGCCCTCCTCGGTCGCCGCGCCCGGCTCCGCCTCGATCGCGTCCACGGGCTTCCGCCGGGTGAGCGCCGACCAGAGGCTCGTGCTCGATGTGCTCATGCAGGACTCCTGCCGTCGGGGCCGCGCGGGCCATCTCGAGGCCGCCGGAGCCGGCGACGGACCCAGTGTGGCCTCGGCCGCCCGTCCGCACCAGATGCGGCGCGGCAGCCGGACAGCGACGGGGGAGCGGTGCTACGGGCGCTGCAGGGAGGGCTCGACGACGCGGATCCAGAGCCACACGCCGACGCTCGTCGCGGCGAAGGCGGCGGAGACGACGAGCGCGGTGACCCAGACCCCGGCCGGCACGCCGCTCGCGGTCGTGGCGACGGCCGCGAACGCGAGCGTGAGCACGGCGACGCTCACGACGGCCCACAGCGGCAGGGAGCGCAGGAGGAGCGAACGGCCGAGGACGAGCGAGACTGGCGCGAGCGCGAGGGCCGCGGAGCTGAGCGCCGCGAGCGTGATCACGCTGAGCAGCTCGTTCGCGAGCTGCGGCCACATGCCGCCGTCGGCGGGCACGAGGCCGTAGAGGATCCACGCCACCAGGCCCAGCGTGGCGAGCGCCCCCGACTGCACCAGCGCGAGGCGGGCCCGCGACCGGTCGTCGCGGTCGTCGGCGACGAGGCCGAGGACCTGGCCGATGACGATGGGCGGCGCGAGACCGAAGGCGCGCGAGACGAGCACGGCGGTCGCCGAGAGGACGAGGAGGGCGGGCACGGCGCGCACGCGGGCGGGTCCGGCGCCCACGCGGCCGGCCACCGAGGCGACCGCGACGACGCCGACGCCGTTCACGACGGCGAGGCCCAGGAGGGCGGCGAGGAAGAGGCGGACGGCGTTGGGGTCGGATCCCACGGGCAGCGACAGCGACGCGAGCGCGGCGGCGAGGGCGAGGGCCGCGGCGGCGGCGCCCCAGCGTCCGGCG
>NZ_QWGT01000170.1 GCF_003576405.1 Clavibacter lycopersici | reverse complement strand
CGACCCCGGCCACGACGGCCGCGACGGCGACGCGGACGCCGGTCGCCTGCCGCCGGGCTTCGGCTGAGCCGGCCGTCCCGCGCGTCCCCCAGGCGGCCGGGACTGGTCCACGGCAGGACATAAACTCATGCCATGCCTGAGATCGACATGAAGCCCCGGAGCCGCGACGTCACCGACGGGATCGAGGCCACCGCAGCACGCGGCATGCTCCGCGCCGTCGGGATGGGCGACGAGGACTGGGCGAAGCCCCAGATCGGCGTCGCGAGCTCCTGGAGCGAGATCACCCCCTGCAACCTCAGCCTCGACCGCCTCGCGCAGGGCGCCAAGGAGGGCGTGCACGCGGGCGGCGGCTACCCGCTCCAGTTCGGGACCATCTCCGTCAGCGACGGCATCTCCATGGGCCACGAGGGCATGCACTTCTCGCTCGTCTCGCGCGAGGTCATCGCCGACAGCGTCGAGACCGTCATGATGGCCGAGCGCCTCGACGGCTCCGTGCTCCTCGCCGGGTGCGACAAGTCGCTCCCCGGCATGCTCATGGCCGCGGCCCGCCTCGACCTCTCCTCGGTGTTCCTCTACGCGGGATCCATCGCCCCCGGCTGGGTGAAGCTCTCGGACGGCACCGAGAAGGAGGTCACCATCATCGACGCCTTCGAGGCGGTCGGCGCGTGCAAGGCCGGCACGATGAGCCAGGAGGACCTGACCCGCATCGAGAAGGCCATCTGCCCGGGCGAGGGCGCCTGCGGCGGCATGTACACCGCGAACACCATGGCGAGCGTCGCCGAGGCCCTCGGCATGAGCCTCCCCGGATCCGCCGCCCCGCCGAGCGCCGACCGCCGTCGCGACTACTTCGCTCACCGCTCCGGCGAGGCCGTCGTCAACCTCATCGCGAAGGGCATCACCGCGCGCGACATCATGACCAAGGAGGCGTTCGAGAACGCCATCTCCGTGGTCATGGCGTTCGGCGGATCCACCAACGCGGTCCTCCACCTGCTCGCCATCGCGCGCGAGGCCGAGGTCGACCTGCAGCTGTCCGACTTCAACCGCATCGCCGACCGCGTGCCGCACCTCGGCGACCTCAAGCCCTTCGGCCGCTTCGTCATGAACGACGTCGACCGCGTCGGCGGCGTCCCCGTCGTCATGAAGGCGCTGCTCGACGCGGGACTCCTGCACGGCGACGTCATGACCGTCACCGGACGCACGATGCGCGAGAACCTCGAGTCGATGGACCTGGCGGACCTCGACGGCACGGTCCTCCGCAAGATGGACGACCCCATCCACGCCACCGGCGGCATCAGCGTCCTGCACGGGTCGCTGGCCCCCGAGGGCGCGGTCGTCAAGACGGCCGGCTTCGACCTCGACGTGTTCGAGGGCCCGGCCCGCGTCTTCGAGCGCGAGCGCGCCGCCATGGACGCTCTCACCGAGGGCCGCATCTCGAAGGGCGACGTCATCGTCATCCGCTACGAGGGCCCGAAGGGCGGCCCCGGCATGCGCGAGATGCTCGCCATCACGGGCGCCATCAAGGGCGCTGGCCTCGGCAAGGATGTACTACTCTTGACGGACGGTCGATTCTCAGGCGGCACAACCGGACTGTGCATCGGCCACATGGCTCCCGAAGCGGTGGACGCAGGTCCCGTCGCCTTCGTGCGCGATGGAGACCGGATCCGCGTCGACATCGCCGCTCGCACGCTCGACCTACTGGTCGACGAGGCCGAGCTCGCCGCCCGCCGTGAGGGGTGGGCACCTCTCCCGCCGCGCTACACGCGCGGGGTCCTCGCCAAGTACGCCAAGCTCGTGCACTCGGCCGCCGAGGGCGCGATCACGGGATGACCCCCTCCTCACCTCCAGCACCCTCTCCCAGGAATCGCGCACCCATGCCAGCTCTGCCCACCCCGCCCCCCACGCCGCAGGCGCCGACCGCCCACCAGGGCGACGAGATCCTCACCGGGGCCGAGGCGGTCGTCCGCACCCTCGAGCTCCTCGGGGTCGACGACATCTTCGGCCTCCCCGGCGGCGCCATCCTCCCCACCTACGACCCGCTCATGGACTCGACGAAGCTGCGCCACATCCTCGTCCGCCACGAGCAGGGCGCCGGCCACGCCGCGGAGGGCTACGCGTCCTCGAGCGGACGCACCGGCGTCTGCATCGCGACCTCCGGCCCCGGCGCGACGAACCTCGTCACGGCCATCGCGGACGCGTACATGGACTCGGTGCCGCTCCTCGCGATCACGGGCCAGGTCTTCTCGACCCTGATGGGCACCGACGCCTTCCAGGAGGCCGACATCGTGGGCATCACGATGCCCATCACGAAGCACAGCTTCCTGGTCACGCGGCCCGAGGACATCCCGTCGACCATCGCGTCGGCGTACCACATCGCCTCCACGGGCCGCCCGGGTCCGGTGCTCGTCGACATCACGAAGGACGCGCAGCAGCTCGAGGCGCCGTTCCACTGGCCGCCGAAGATCGACCTGCCCGGCTACCGCCCCGTCGTCAAGGCGCACGGCAAGCAGATCGCCGCGGCGGCCCAGCTGCTCGTCGAGGCGAAGAAGCCCGTCCTCTACGTCGGCGGCGGCGTGATCCGCGCCAAGGCGCACGAGGAGCTCCTCGCGCTGGCCGAGGCGGTCGGCGCCCCCGTCGTCACCACGCTCATGGCGCGCGGCGCGTTCCCCGACTCCCACCCGCAGCAGCTCGGCATGCCCGGCATGCACGGCACGGTGCCCGCGGTGCTCGCGCTGCAGGAGTCCGACCTGCTCGTCTCGCTCGGCGCGCGCTTCGACGACCGCGTCACCGGCAAGGCATCGCTCTTCGCGCCGAACGCCAAGGTCGTGCACGTGGACGTCGACCCGGCGGAGATCTCCAAGATCCGCATCGCGGACGTCCCCATCGTGGGCGACGCGAAGGACGTCATCGCCGACCTCGCCGTCGCCTTCCGCGAGGCGAAGGCCGCATCCGCGGTCGAGCAGGACATCGCCGACTGGTGGACGTACCTCGACGGGCTCCGCGAGGAGTTCCCGCTCGGCTACACGCCGCCCGAGGACGGCCAGCTCGCGCCGCAGTACGTCATCCAGCGCATCGGCGAGATCACGGGCCCGGAGGGCGTATTCGCCTCCGGCGTCGGCCAGCACCAGATGTGGGCCGCGCAGTTCATCAAGTACGAGCGCCCCAACTCCTGGCTCAACTCCGGCGGCGCCGGCACCATGGGCTACTCGGTGCCCGCCGCGATGGGCGCGAAGGTCGCCCAGCCGGATCGGGACGTGTGGGCCATCGACGGCGACGGCTGCTTCCAGATGACCAACCAGGAGCTCGCCACCTGCACGATCAACGACATCCCCATCAAGGTCGCGATCATCAACAACTCGTCGCTCGGCATGGTGCGCCAGTGGCAGACCCTGTTCTACGAGGGCCGCTACTCGAACACCGACCTCAACACGGGCGGCGGCACGCGCATGGTGCCCGACTTCGTGAAGATGGCCGATGCGTACGGCGCCCTCGGGATCCGCGTGACGAAGCCGGAGGAGGTGGACGACGCGATCCGCCTGGCGCTCGCCACCAACGACCGGCCCGTGGTCATCGACTTCGTGGTCAGCCGCGACGCGATGGTGTGGCCGATGGTGCCGCAGGGCCTCAGCAACAGCGCCGTGCAGTACGCCCGCGACCACGCCCCCGACTGGGACGACGACCTCGCGGAGACCGGGAGGACCGAGAAGTGAGCCACATCCTGAGCCTCCTCGTGGAGGACAAGCCCGGCCTGCTGACGCGCGTCGCGGGGCTCTTCGCCCGCCGCGGCTTCAACATCGAGTCGCTGGCCGTCGGCGCGAGCGAGATCGAGGGGCTGTCGCGGATCACGGTGGTCGTGGACGTCGAGGCGCTCCCGCTCGAGCAGGTGACGAAGCAGCTGAACAAGCTCATCAACGTCATCAAGATCGTGGAGCTCGATCCCGGCCAGGCCGTCGAGCGCGAGCACCTGCTCGTCAAGGTGCGCGTCGACAACACCACGCGCTCGCAGGTGCTCGAGGCCGTGAACCTGTTCCGCGCGCGCGTGGTCGACGTGGCCACCGACGCGCTGATCATCGAGGTCACGGGCGACTCGGGGAAGGTCCAGGCCCTCCTCCGCGTGCTCGAGCCGTTCGGCATCAAGGAGCTCGCGCAGTCGGGCCTCCTCGCCATGGGCCGCGGATCCAAGTCCATCACCGACCGCGTCTTCCGCACCGCCTAGGACGACCCCGACCCGTCGCGCGGGGCAGCCGCTAGGCTCCCCGCGCACGGCACGAACGCATGCCCCGCGCCCACGCGCGACAGCCCGGCACGACCGCCCCTCGCCCTTCCGCGGGGACGACAGAACAAGGAGATCCATCACGTGACTGACATCGTCTACGACAAGGACGCCGACCTCTCGCTCATCCAGGGTCGCAAGGTCGCCGTCATCGGCTACGGCTCGCAGGGCCACGCGCACGCGCTGAACCTCCGCGACTCCGGCGTCGAGGTCGTCATCGGCCTCAAGGAGGGCTCGACGAGCCGCGCCAAGGCCGAGGAGCAGGGCTTCACGGTGAAGACGCCGTCCGACGCGTCCGCATGGGCCGACGTCATCGTGATCCTCGCGCCCGACCAGCACCAGCGCGGCCTCTACGCCGACAGCGTCCGCGACAACCTCACCGAGGGCAAGACGCTCGTCTTCGCGCACGGCTTCAACATCCGCTTCGGCTACATCGAGGCGCCCGAGGGCGTCGACGTCGTCCTCGTCGCCCCCAAGGGCCCGGGCCACACCGTGCGCCGCGAGTTCGAGGCCGGCCGCGGCGTCCCGGTCATCGTCGCCGTCGAGGTCGACGCGTCCGGCAAGGCGTGGGACCTCGCCTGGTCGTACGCGAAGGGCATCGGCGGCCTGCGCGCCGGCGGCATCCGCACCACCTTCACCGAGGAGACCGAGACCGACCTCTTCGGCGAGCAGGCCGTCCTCTGCGGCGGCACCTCGCAGCTGGTGCAGTACGGCTTCGAGACGCTCATCGAGGCGGGCTACCAGCCGCAGATCGCGTACTTCGAGGTGCTGCACGAGCTCAAGCTCATCGTCGACCTCATGTGGGAGGGCGGCATCGCGAAGCAGCGCTGGAGCATCTCCGACACGGCCGAGTACGGCGACTACGTCTCCGGCCCGCGCGTCATCTCGCCGGACGTCAAGGAGAACATGAAGGCCGTCCTCGCGGACATCCAGTCCGGCGCGTTCGCCGACCGCTTCATCAAGGACCAGGACGCCGGCGCGCCCGAGTTCCTCGAGCTCCGCAAGAAGGGCGAGGAGCACCCGATCGAGTCCACCGGCCGCGAGCTGCGCAAGCTCTTCGCGTGGAACAAGGCCGACGACGACTACACGGACGGGTCGGTCGCGCGCTAGCCGACGCCCACCCGCACCACCGGACGCCCGGTCGCCTCGCGCGACCGGGCGTCCTCGCGTCCCCGTGTCCCCGGATGCCGGCGGCCGTGCCGTGTGCGGGGTCGCTCGGCGCCGAGCACGTACCATCGGGGGATGCCCAGCACCCCCGACGACGACGCCCTCAGCTGGGCCGGCGAGGAGGCGGATCCCACGCTCGCCCGCTCGCCCGAGCCGCAGCGCGCGGTGCCGCGCCGCCGCCCCGACGCCGCCCCCGCGACCGGGACCGGCCGCGCCTCGGCCCTCGGCGCGACGGCCGCGCGCCGTGCCGCCGCCGGCAGCGACGCCACCGCGTCCGCATCCGAGGATCCGCGCGTCCGCCCGACCTCCGATGACGAGGCCGCGCCCGACGCATCGCCCGAGGTCGTGGGGCTCGCCTTCTTCGGCGCCGTCGCGATCCTCGAGGCCATCGCCTGGTTCTTCGTCGTGCGCGACAACCCGTCGAGCGCCGGATCCGCGTTCCAGGTCGGCGTCGCGCAGGCGACCGAGGCGCTCACGGTGCTCGCTCCGCCGCTGTGGCTGGCCGCCGTCCTCGCAGCCCTCCGCGGGATGCGCGTCGGACGCCGCATGCTCGTGCTCGCCGCGGGCGCCGTCGTCCTCTTCCCCTGGCCCTGGCTGGTGACGCGATGAGCGGCGACCGGGCCGCGGTCGGCGCCCCCGCGACCGCTCCCGTCCGGACGCGGCGTGGCCG
>NZ_QWGT01000169.1 GCF_003576405.1 Clavibacter lycopersici | reverse complement strand
GCCGCTCCCGGACCGCACCGCACCGCCGCCCGGCCTCCCTGTGGACGCCGGGCGGCGTCGCGTGCGGGACCCACGTACGGTGGCCGTTCACGCCCGCTCGGCCCGGCGGCACCACGCGTCGCCATCCGGCCGTCGGACAACCGCAGACCGCCGCCCTCCGGACTCGTCGCCCGTCCCGCGGGCGGTCTGCTCGGTGGTCCGGCATGGGAGGCACACCGATGAACCTGTCCCGACGCTCCGTCCTGTCCCGACGCTCCGTCCTGGGCGGCGCCCTCGCCGCCGTCCCCGTCGCCCTCGTCGCCGCGGGTCCCGCGCACGCCGACGACGCCACGACCCCCGCCCCCGCGAACCCCGAGGTCCCGCTCGCGTCGAACGGCCGCCCGGTCGTCCGCGACATCCAGAGGCAGCTCGCCGCGCGCTACGGCGCCCGCACCGGCTTCCCCGCCGTCACCACCGACGGCGTCTGGACCGGCGACTCGCACAAGGCCCTCATCCACGCGCTCCAGCTCGAGATGGGCATCGACGAGGCCACGGCCAACGGCGTCATGGGGCCGCTCACGCGCACGACGCTGCAGGCGCAGGCGACGCTCGCCGTGGGATCCGCCGACACCACCGGCTACCTCGTGCACCTCCTCCAGGCGTCGCTCGTGGTCATGAGCACGTGGGACGGCCCGGTCGACGGCACCTTCTCCGCCGAGCAGGGCACGCGCCTCGCGCAGTTCCAGCGCACGGTGGCGCTCCCCGAGACGGGCCGCGCCGACTACCGCACGTGGGCAGCGCTCCTCGCCAGCAACGGCGACCCGACGCGTCCGGGCGCCGCGGCAGACGGCATCACGGTCATCACGGCCGCGCGCGCGAAGACCCTCCGCGACGCGGGCGTCTCCGTCGTCGGCCGCTACCTCACCGATTCCGAGGTCCCGGACGCGCTGGCCAAGCGCATCCAGGACGGCGAGCTCGAGGCGATCTTCGCCGGCGGCCTCACGGTCTTCCCGGTCTTCCAGGAGGGCGGCACCGACACCACGTACTTCTCGTACGACCTCGGGGTGCGCGCCGCCGGCCGGGCGGACGACGCGGCCCGCCGCCTCGGCTTCCTGCCGGGCACGACCATCTACTACGCGGTCGACTTCGACGCGACGCGCGACGAGGTCGAGACGTACCTCGAGCCGTACTTCCGCGGGATCCACGCGGAGCTCGGGCGCCGCGGCAGCGCCTACCGGGTCGGCGTCTACGCCGGCCGCCGCATCTGCACGACGCTCGCCGCCGCGCACCTCACCGAGCTCAGCTACGTGGCCGACATGTCCACCGGCTGGGGCGCGAACCTCGGCGTGAGGATCCCGGAGAACTGGGCCTTCGACCAGATCCTCGAGCACACCATCGGCGAGGGCGACGGGGCGATCGACATCGACACGAACGTCGTCTCCGGCCGCGACGCGGGCCAGAGCCGGGTCGATCCGCGCGGCTGATCCGCCCTCCGCGCGAGGCGACCCACGGGGCCGTCCGGACGATTCCCCCTCCTGGGGGACGCCCGGGCGGCCCCGTTCCTGTCGGATGGGGGCATGCCTGCGTCACCGCGTCGACCGACCCGTCCATCCCGCCCCGCGCGCGCCGCGCTCGCCCTCGCGATCGCCGCCGTGACCGCGCTCCAGGCCGCCTGCTCGGCGGCGCCCGCGGATCCCGCGACCCCCGCGCCCGTCGCCGAGCCGGTGGTCCTGCCGTCGTCGCCCGTCGGCCAGCAGGCGCAGTGGCTGCTCGACACGGTGAACGCCGACGACGCGGTGCCCGTGCAGGAGACCGGCGAGCGCCTGGCGCAGGTGATGCTCGACGCGGCGTCGGCGGAGGAGATCGCGGCCGTGCTGGAGCAGGTGCGCGACGGCCGTCCGTGGACCGCGACCGCGCACGAGGAGCAGGGCTCGCAGTCGGTGACGACCATCGCGAGCGCGGACGCCGGCGCCTTCGACATGCAGGTCTCCGTCGATGACCAGGGACTCATCGAGGGCCTGTTCTTCGGCGAGCCGGAGGGCGACCGGGAGCCCGCCACCAGCTGGGCGGAGCTCGAGGAGCAGGCGGCGGCGCTCGGCGGCGACGTGTCGCTCACGGTCACGCGGGTCGCCGACGGGGAGCTCGGCGAGCGGGTCCTCGAGGTGCTGCCCGACGGCGTGCGGGCGACGGACGCGCGGCCCATCGGATCCATCTTCAAGCTCTACGTGCTCGGCGCGCTCGTGCAGGCGGTCGAGGAGGGCCGGATCGGCTGGGACGACCCGCTGACCGTGACCGACGACGTGCGCAGCCTCCCCTCCGGCGAGCTGCAGGACGCCCCGACCGGCACGGTCGTGAGCGTGCGCGAGGCGGCGGGGAAGATGATCTCCATCAGCGACAACACGGCCACCGACATGGTCATCCAGGCCGTCGGGCGGGAGCGGGTCGAGGCGGCGCTCGCGGACCTCGGCCACTCGGATCCGCCGCGGAACGTGCCGCTCCCGACCACGCGCGACCTCTTCCGCGTCGGCTGGCAGGACGACGGCGCGCTCCGCGACGAGTGGGCCGACGGCGACGCGGCCGAGCGCCGGGCGCTACTCGACGCTCTGCCCGGCGGGATCATCGACGTCCCCGTCACCGCGGTCACCGACGTGGTGTGGACCGACGGCGTCGACTGGTTCGCGACACCCGACGACATCGCCCGCGCGCACGTGCGCCTCGCCGAGCTCGCGGCGACGCCCGCCGGGGAGCCCGTGCGCGGGATCCTCGCGGCGAACCCGGGCCTGCCCGAGCCGGAGCGATTCGACCACGTGGCGTTCAAGGGCGGCAGCTCGGTCGGCACGCTCGCGCTCGCGTACCTCGTCGAGGACGGGGACCAGGCGTGGACCGTGGTGGTGCAGGCGGCGGCGCGCGAGGCGTCCGGCCTCGAGCGGCAGTCCGCCTACTCGGGCCTCGCCGCGGACGCCGCGGCCCTGCTGGCGGACGGGTCCCGTGGTTGACTCCGGGTGCGGCGGGGGCCGCGCGAGGGGAGCACGATGACGAGCGCTGACGCATCCGGCACGAGCGGTGAGGGCGACCGGGACGAGGCCGCTGCCGCCGAGGTACTCGAGGCGCTGCTGGACGCCGGCCCGCGTCGGCCCGTGCGACGGGCGGTGCGCGCGATCGGCACCGTCGCGCTCACGGCCGTGGGCTTGGGCGGGGATCTGGGCGGTCTGGGCCGGGAGGCGCAGCTCGTCGTGCGGCGGATCGACACGGGCCGCGAGGTCCTGCGCACGGACGCCGGCGACCTCGACGAAGCGGACCGGCTGCTGCAGCGCGTGCGGCTCGACCTCGAGACCCGGAGCGTCCGCGACTTCGTCGCCGAGTGGCGGTTGGTCGACGCGGATCCGGGGTCGGGGTCGGGGTCGAGCACGGGAGCTGCCGGTGCCTGAGCGCGCGGGCCGCGCCGCCCGGATCCGCCTGGCGGTCGTCGCCGCGCTGCTGACCGCGCTCGCGATCCCCCTCGGCCTCGCCGCCCCGGCGCACGCCGACGTGGACGACTTCTCCTTCCGCGGTTTCGACGCCGTCTACCGCCTGTCGGCCGACGCGGACGGGCGCTCGGTCCTCCGCACGACCGAGACGCTCGTGGCCGAGTTCCCCGACCGGGACCAGAACCGCGGGATCCGCCGCGAGCTCGTGCGCGACCACGACGGCCACCCGACCGGCCTGCGCGTGCTGTCGGTGACCGACGGCGCGGGCACGCCCCGGGAGTACGAGTCCGACTCCGAGGACGGCATGCTCCAGCTGACCATCGCGGACGACGACGAGGACGTCTACGTGCGCGGCGAGCAGACCTACGTCATCGAGTACGAGCAGCGCGACGTCACGCGCTCCTTCGCCGACACGGACGCCGACGAGTTCTACTGGGACGTCAACGGGCTCGGGTGGGCGCAGCCGTTCGGGCGGGTGACGGCGACCGTCGAGATCGCGCCGGCGCTCCTCCCCCGGCTCACGGGCGGCGCGGATGCGGCTGCCGGGCCCGCGGGCGCCGACGGCCCCGCCGAGATCACCCGCACGGACACCGGCTTCGTCGCCACCGCGACCGACCTCGGGCCGCGCGAGAACCTGTCGTTCTCCATCGGCTTCGCGCCCGGCACGTTCACGCCGCGCGACTCGTCGTTCCTCGCGGCGCCCTGGCCGTCGCTCTCGCTCGCGGGCGCGCTGCTGGCGCTGGCCGCCGCGGCCGGTGCCCTCGTGCTGCGGCGCGGGCGCCTCGCCGACGCGCCCGGCCGCGGCACGATCGTCGCCCAGTACGACCCGCCGGAGGGCGTGGGCGTGCTGGTCTCGTCCGTGATCTCCGGCAACGCGGCGCGTGCCACCACCGCGCTCCTGCTCGACCTCGCGGTGCGCGGCGCGATCCGCATCCTGGAGGAGGACGGCGGCCGGAAGGCGACGTTCTCGCTCGAGCTGGTGGATCCGTCGCGCGTCACCGACCCCGACGAGCGGCGCTTCGTCGCCGCCGTCTTCGGGGACGACGCGGGCGCCGGCGCGGTGAAGGAGCTGGCGAAGACGGACGCGAAGGCGGCGACGCGTCTCCAGAGGACGATGGCGCAGGTCACGAAGCGCACGGTGGCGGACGGCCTGCGGAAGCCGCTCCCGGTCGGCGCGATCGTGCTGCTGCTCGTCGCCGCCTCGCTCGGCATGGCCGCCGCGATCGCCTTCGCGGTGCTGTCGCTCACGCAGGCGTACGGCGGGCCGGTCGTGATCGCGTTCCTCGTGGCGGGCGTGCTCGCGCTCGGCGCGACCGTCGTGCTCGTCGCGCGGCACCCGCTCACCGAGCGCGGGGTCGCGCTCCGCGACCACCTCCTGGGGCTGCGCGAGTTCATCCGGCTGGCCGAGGCCGACCGGATCCGCGTGCTGCAGTCGCCCGAGGGCGCCGAGCGGCGGGACCTCCCGCGAGACGACCGCGACGTGCTGCGCCTCACCGAGGAGCTGCTGCCGTACGCCGCCATGTTCGCCCAGGAGCGCGAGTGGGGCGACGAGCTCGGCCGCCGCTACGAGCGCGAGCGGAGCCGGCCGGGCTGGTACGCGGGGCAGACGCCGTTCGCGCCCGCGGTCTTCGCGGCGAGCCTCGGATCGGTGTCGTCGAGCATGCACGGCGCGTACTCGGGGTCGAGCTCGAGCGGCGGATCCACGGGAGGCACGACCTCCGGCGGCGGCGGTGGAGGAGGCGGAGGCGGCGGGGTCTGACGATGGTGGACGCGGACGCGGACGCCGGTGCGTCCGTCAGGCGTCGGCGGGGCGGGTCCAGTACTCGTAGCGCGACGCGGTCGCGAAGCCCAGGCCGGCGTAGAGCGCGCGGGCGCCGTCGTTCTCCTCGACGACCTGCAGCCAGAGCGCGGTGATCCCGCGGTCGATCCCGGCGCGCACCGCGGCCGCCATCGCCGCGCGGGACAGACCCCGGCGTCGCGCCGCAGGCCTCGTCGCGACCGCGAACAGGCCGCCCCAGCCGTCGACGAGGGCGAGCCGGGCGGTCGCGAGGACCGCACCCGCGGATCCGTCGGCGGCGGCTCGCTCGCGGACCGCCGCGTACATGGCCGGCCCGCCCGTGAGGATCCGGCGCGCGACCGCGAGCTCGGCTGGTCCCCCGCGCCCGTCGACGCTCCACCACGCGTCGAGCCAGGCGTCGTCGGGCGCGTCCGCGACGGTGACCTCGAGCGCGGGATCCGCGGGCGTCGCCTCCCCCAGCCGCCCGGCGACATCGTCCGCGTCCGCGACCTGCACGAGCGTTCGCGCCTCCGCGACGTAGCCGCGGGCCGCCAGCCGGGCCGCGAGGTCGGCCGGCTCGGAGGCCGGCGACACCTGCACGCACGCGGCGATGCCGTGCTCATGCGCGAAGGCCTCGGCCGCCTCGAGCGCGGCGTCGGCGTCGGCCACGCGGCCGGCGGGCAGCACCGAGTTCGCGCGCTTCGTCACTCCCCCGGCGGCGCGCAGGACCCAGCTCCCGTGCCGGTCGCGGATCTCCGCGGGCCAGCCGCGGTCGGCCAGATCGTCGAGCAGCGCGGCGGCGGCACGCGGATCCATCGCGGCCACGGCTGCGGCGGATGCGGATGCACGGGCCCCGCTCATGCCAGCGCCCGCGCGTCCGCCGCTCCGCGAGAGACGTGGTCGTCCGCGTCGGCCGCCCGCAGCACGCGCAGCGCGTTGCCGCCCGCGAG
>NZ_QWGT01000168.1 GCF_003576405.1 Clavibacter lycopersici | reverse complement strand
GACGTCGTGACGGTCGGGGCGTGGGGGCGCGCGCATCGCTGGCGCCGCCTCGACCCGGCCGCGCGCCGGGCCGTCGACGACGCGCTCGACCGCCTCGGGCTGATCCCCCTCGCATCGCAGGGATTCGCCGCGCTCTCGGGCGGGCAACGGCAGCGCGCGCTGCTCGCGCAGGGGCTGGCCCGCGGCGCCGGCCTCCTGCTCCTCGACGAGCCGACCACGGGCCTCGACACCGCGAGCGCGGAGCGGATCCGCGCGATCATGCGCTCCGAGGCGGCCCGCGGCGTCGCCGTGGTGTGCGTCTCGCACGACCTGGCGGTGATCGACGATGCCGACCGCGTGGTGCGCCTCGAGGACGGGCGCGTCGTGGCGGACACCGTGCGCTGAGCGCCGGTCGATCGGCCGGTTCGCCGTCGACCTCGGCCTCGGCCTCGGCCAGGAGCCGGTGCGGTCCTCCCTAGTGGCCCGCGCCGAGCTCCCCCGCGAGGCGGCCGTGCATCGCGGCGGACGACGCGTTCATCCCGCTGATGACGGCGCGCTTGCCGTGCCGCTCGTACTTGTAGGTGATGGCGTCGAGCGCGGCGACCGTGGAGGCGTCCCACACGTGGGATCCGGTCATGTCGATGACCACGTGCTCCGGGTCGCCCGCGTAGTCGAACTGCGTGGTGAGGTCGTTGCTGGAGGCGAAGAACAGCTCGCCGACGACGGCGTAGTGCGCGAGCGGGGCGCCGTCCTCGTCCGTGCGCTCGGTGCGCTCGACGGTGGCGAAGTGGGCGACGCGGCGGGCGAACACGATCATCGCGACGATCACGCCGACGATGACGCCGATGGCGAGGTTGTCGGTGAGGACCACGACGATCACCGTGAGCACCATGACGAGCGTCTCGCCGACGGGCATGCGCTTGAGCGTCGACGGCCGGATGCTGTGCCAGTCGAAGGTGCCGACCGAGACCATGATCATCACGGCGACGAGCGCGGCCATCGGGATGATCGCGACGATGTCGCCGAGGCCCACCACGAGGATCAGCAGGAACACGCCCGCGAGGAACGTCGAGATGCGCGTGCGGGCGCCGGACGCCTTCACGTTGATCATCGTCTGGCCGATCATCGCGCAGCCGCCCATGCCGCCGAAGAGGCCCGAGAGGATGTTCGCGCCGCCCTGGCCGAGCGTCTCGCGGGTCTTGCGCGAGGGGGTGTCGGTGATGTCGTCGACGAGCTTCGCGGTCATGAGCGACTCGAGGATGCCCACGAGCGCGACGGCGAGCGCGTACGGCGCGATGATCTGCAGCGTCTCGAGCGTGAGCGGCACGTTCGGTATGAAGAGCGACGGCAGGCTGTCGGGCAGCGCGCCCTCGTCGCCCACGGTCGGCACGGCGAGCGCGGTGACGACGACGGCGACGGTGATCACCACGATCGCGATGAGGGGCGCGGGCACGGCCTTCGTGAGGCGCGGCATCACGACCATGATCACGATGCCGACGGCGACCAGCGGGTAGACGAGCCACGGCACGCCCACGAGGTTCGGGATCTGCGCGGAGAAGATGAGGATGGCGAGCGCGTTGACGAACCCGACCATGACGCTGCGCGGGATGAAGCGCATGAGCTTCGCGACGCCGAGCAGGCCGAGGACGATCTGCAGGAGCCCGCCGAGGATCACCGTGGCGATGAGGTAGTCGAGGCCGTGGTCGCGCACGACCGGGGCGACGACGAGCGCGATGGCGCCGGTGGCCGCGGTGATCATGGCGGGCCGCCCGCCGAGGAACGAGATGGCGACGGCCATCACGAACGACGAGAACAGGCCGACGCGCGGGTCGACCCCGGCGATGATCGAGAACGAGATGGCCTCGGGGATGAGCGCGAGCGCGACGACGAGACCGGCGAGCACCTCGCGGCTGAGGAGGCGCGGGCTCCTCAGCGCCTCGAGGACGGTGGGGCTGGGGTGGCGGACCGCGGGCGTGCGGACGGCGGGCGCGGGCGTGGCGGTCATGTCGACTCCGAGGGAGGAAGGTAGGGATCCCGGCCCGGTCGCCCTCGTGAGGCGCGTCCCGGTGCGGCTGGCTGGGAGGATGGCGTCGGCCGTCAGGCCGCACCGAACACCCTATCCTGACGTGAGGGTAGGGTCGAAGCGACCGGGAGGACGGGCGATGACCGAGCCGGAGAGCGCCACCACCATGCACATCGGCGAGATCGCCGAGCGCACGGGCCTGTCCCACCGGACGATCCGCCACTACGACGAGATCGGCCTCCTCCCCGCATCGGGGCGCACCGAGGGCGGGTTCCGCCTCTACACGCAGGAGGACCTCGACACCCTCATGCTCATCCGTCGGATGAAGCCGCTCGGGTTCTCCCTCGAGGAGATGCAGGACCTCCTCCGCGTGGTCGACGGCCTCGCCGACGCGGACGCCCCGGCCGCCGTGATGGCGGACCGCCGCGACGCGCTGGCCGCCTTCATCGCCGAGGCGGAGCAGCGCCGCGCGAAGCTGGTCGACCAGCTCGCGCAGGCGGACGAGTTCCTCGGGATGCTCCGGCGGCGCTGACCTACTCCGCCGGCACCCGCAGCGACGGGTGCCGCGGGGCACGCGCGAAGATCGAGATGACCGCGACCGTCACCGGGATGACCGCGAGGACGAGCACGGGCGTCCGGTAGCCCCCGGCGAGGTCGTGGCCGAGGCTGAGCAGGAGCGGGCCGACCGCGGTGGAGGCGAGGTTCACGCTGGTGGCGACCCCTCGGATCACGCCGATGTTCGCGGCGCCGTAGTAGCGGACGTACGCCGCCGCTTCGATGCCGCGGAGGCTGCCGCCCGCGGCGCCGAGCACGAGTCCGTAGACGATCGCCATGCCGCCGGGCGCCACGGGCGGCAGGAGCAGGAGGGCGCCCGCCATCATCGCCATCGAGAACGTGACGCCGTACTTCGGGGCGATCCGGTCGGCGAGGGCGCCGGTGGCCAGGGTCGCGACGATGCCGGTGACGGTCTGCGGCAGGAAGTTCGCGGCCGCCTCGGTGGCGGTGAGGCCCTGCTCGGTGAGCACCGAGATCTGGTGGAAGGCGAGCGCGGTGCTCAGGAGCCCTGCGGTCGCGAGGCCCGCGGCGATGACCCAGAACATGCCCGTGCCCGCGGCCTGGCGGAGGGTCCACACGGGCTCGCCGGGGATGGCGACGCCGCGGGTGTCGGTGTCGACGACGGCAGGCGCCGGGGCGGTCGGGCGCGGGAGCAGCAGGCCGATGGGGATCACGACCACGAGCACGGCGACCGCCTCCCAGCGCCACACCGTGTGGATGTCGCTCCCGGCGAGGAGGCGCTCCAGCAGCACGGGGACGAGCGAGATGCCGGCGGACCCGATGGCGCTGGCGGCGCCGAGCGCGAGGCCGCGGCGGTGCGTGACGGTGCGGGCGATCGCGGTGGTCGCGGCGAGCGACAGCGCGCCCTGTCCTGCCATGCGCACGCCCGCGAAGCCCGCGGTGAGGCCGACGATGTCGGCCGCGAGGCTGAGCAGCAGGAGGAACGCCCCGAACGCGACGCCGATCACGACGATGCTGCGGCGGATCCCGTACCGGTCGAGCGCCCGGCCGACGTACGGGAGGGCGACGGCGCCCACGAGGGTCCCGATGAGGTAGCTGACGGAGATCCCGGTGCGGGTGACGCCGAGCTCGGCGATCAGCGGGTCGGTGAAGACCGAGAGCCCGGCCGTCTGGCCGGGCGCGCTCATGAGCGAGAGGACGCCGCACGCCACGACGAGCGCGATCCAGCCGCCGCCGATCCGTCCCGCGCGCGAGCGGGGCGGGCGGCTGCGCCGGGGCGAGCCGGCGGCGGGGAGCGGGATGGATCCGGTCTCGGGGGCGTGCGTGCTCGTGGTGTCTCCTCCGATGCGGGGCTGGCGGGGCGGGCGGGTGCCGTCGCGGCGGCGGGCTCCTCGGGGGACGCTACCCGCGACCCCGGCCCGCCGCCGGTCGGGAGGTCAGTGGCCGGAGCCGAGGTTGCCGGCGAGGCGGGTGTGCATGGCGGTGGACGCGGCGTTCATGCCGACGATCTGCACCTCCTTGCCGTGCTGGTGGTACTTGGTCGTGATGGCGTCGAGCGCGGCGACCGTGGAGGCGTCCCAGACGTGGGATCCGCTCATGTCGATGAGCACGCGGTCGGGGTCGCTCTTGTAGTCGAACTGGGTGGTGAGGTCGTTGCTCGAGGCGAAGAACAGCTCCCCGACGACCTCGTAGTGCGCCGTCTCGTGCCCGGTGGAGTCGACGCTGACGCGGCGGTCGACCGTGGCGAAGTGCGCGACCCGGCGGGCGAACACGACCATCGCGACGACCACGCCGGCGACCACCCCGATGGCGAGGTTGTGGGTCGCGACCACGATGACGACGGTGAGCACCATGACGGCGGTCTCCCCGATCGGCATGCGCTTGAGCGTCGACGGCCGGATGCTGTGCCAGTCGAAGGTGCCGACGGACACGATGATCATCACCGCGACCAGGGCGGCCATGGGGATGATCGCGACGACGTCGCCGAGCCCGACGACGAGGACGAGCACGAAGATCCCGGCGAGGAACGTCGAGATGCGGGTGCGCGCACCGGACGCCTTCACGTTGATGAGGGTCTGGCCGATCATCGCGCAGCCGCCCATCCCGCCGAAGAAGCCGGAGAGCATGTTCGCCGCGCCCTGGCCCCACGCCTCGCGGGTCTTGTGGCTGGGCGAGTCGGTGATGTCGTCGACGAGCTTCGCGGTCATCAGCGACTCGAGGATCCCGACCACGGCCATCGCCGCCGCGTACGGGGCGATGATGCGGAAGGTCTCGAAGGTGAGCGGCACGTCCGGGAGGAACAACGACGGCAGGCTGCGGGGCAGCTCGCCCTCGTCGCCCACGCGGGGCACGCCGATGCCCATCACGATGACGGCTGCGGTGAGCAGCACGATCGCGACCAGCGGCGCCGGCACGACCTTGGTGAGCCGGGGCATGAAGACGATGACGGCCAGGCCCACCGCGACGAGCGGGTAGACCGCCCACGGCACGCCGATGAGCTGCGGCAGCTGCGACGTGAAGATGAGGATCGCGAGCGCGTTGACGAAGCCGACCATGACCGAGCGCGGGATGAAGCGCATGAGCTTGGCCACGCCGATCACGGCGAAGAGCACCTGGAAGACGCCGGCGAGGATCACGGTGGCGATGAAGTAGTCGAGGCCGTGTTCCCGGGCCACCGGCGCGATCACGAGCGCGATGGCGCCCGTGGCCGCGGTGATCATGGCCGGCCGGCCGCCGAGGAACGCGATGGACACCGCCATCACGAACGACGAGAACAGGCCGACCCGCGGATCCACGCCCGCGATGATCGAGAACGAGATCGCCTCGGGGATGAGCGCGAGCGCGACCACGAGGCCGGCGAGGACCTCGCGGCTGAGCATGCGCGGGTCCTTGAGCGCCTGGAGGACGGTGGGGCCGGCGGGGGGCCTGTGCCGGACGGGTGTGAGGGTTGCGGTACGTGTGGCCATGGGAGGGCTCCGTTCTGTGACGGGCGTCGCGCCCGCTCTGATGAGGACTGGGGCGCGTCGGCGCGCGGATCGAGGGCGGCCACGGCGGCGGAGCCGGGGGCAGCGGGGGAAGGGGGTCGGAGCCGGGCTCCTGCACGCTACCCTAACGTAAGAGGAGGGTTGCCGTCACGTCGGGACCCGTGAGGAGAGCCCGCGACCATGGGGACCGAGGAGCCGACCGCGTCCGTCCCGCCTGCTGCTGCGGCGGCGGCGGTGACCCTCACGGCGCTGCGACGCCCCTCCATCGCCGACGTGGCATCGCTCGCGGGCGTCTCGAAGCAGACCGTCTCCCGGGTGGTGAACGGCAGCGCGTCGGTGCGGCCGGAGACCCGCGCCCGCGTGGCCACCGTGATCCGGGACCTCGGCTACCGCCCCGACGAGGCGGCGCGCGCCCTCGCCACCGGCCGGAGGGAGTCGATCGGGATCCTCGTGCTCGGTCGCCCGGCCCACGAGAACGCGGCCGTCCGGGACGCGCTCCGGCACGCGGCGACCGCCGCCGGGGTGCGCACGGTCGTCGCGGGATCCGACGGGGAGCGCCGCGCCGACGTCGAGCGGGCGTTCGCGGATCTCGCCGGCGAGCGTCCGGGCGTGATCGTCGTCATCGGCAGCTCCCCGTGGTGCCGCGCCGCCGCGGAGGCGCTCGCCCCCGGCACCCCGCTCGTGCACGCGGACGACGCGCCCGGGGATCCCGCCGCCGACCCCCAGC
>NZ_QWGT01000167.1 GCF_003576405.1 Clavibacter lycopersici | reverse complement strand
GTCGGCGGGCACGCGCTCCCGATCCCGTCCGCGACCGCCCAGCCGCCGACGCACCGGCCCGGGCACGAGCCGCCGCCGTCCGTCCGGCCCGAGGCGCACGAGCGACGCCACCACGACGATCACGAGCGCCGTGACGAGCGCGATCTGCCACGCCCACAGATCCGGCGCGAAGAGCCGCAGCGCGAGCGCGCCCACCACCGCGAACCACTCCGCGCGGCCGGTCATGGCGATGAACGGGATCAGCAGCAGCGCGTACCAGGAGTAGCGCGGGCTCACGGCGAGCAGGGTCACGCCGATCATCACGACCTGGCCGAGCCACGGATCGGCCGGGTCGGTCCTCCACCAGACGAGGCCTGCTGTGACGGCGAGGATCAGCGCGACCACCGGCAGCCCGAACCCGTCGGGCACGAGCAGCTCGACCAGCGGGAAGGTCCCGCCCGACTCGTAGCCCTCCTCCTGCAGGTAGCCGGGCAGGTAGCCGAGCACGCCGATCCCCGTGGTGATCACGTACGGCACGTACAGCACCGCGAACGTGACCACGGCCGCGACGATGACCTTCCACGGTTGCCGGCGCAGCAGCGCGGGCGCCGCGATCACCGGGATCAGCTTGGTCGCGATGGCCGCGCCCAGCGCGATCCCGCCGCGCCAGCGCCTGCCCCCGGCGACGAGGATCGTGGCCGCCAGCGCGAGGAGCGCCCCGAGCGCGTCCACGTGCGAGTTGGTGACCACCTCGCTCGCCACCAGCGGGCACCAGCCCCAGAGGGCCGCCCACCAGATCGGCTTGCCTCGGCGCCGCAGCGCGCGCACCAGCAGCAGGGTCACGGCCGTCTGGATGAGCACGCCCGCGACCTGGAAGGCGATGTAGCCCACGCCGTCGGGGACGACGGCGCGCACGCCCGCGAAGAACATCTCGGCGGCCGGCGGGTAGATGGTCGGCACCTGCGGGCGGTTCAGCGCCGTGCACATCGGCGGGCCGCCGCCCGTCTCGTACAGGCCGAGGATCCGCCGGCCCTCGCAGCGCCACGTGCCGTCGTCGAGGAACACCGGGGCGGGGTACAACCACGCGGGTCGGATGTCGCGGAGGTCCGGATCCGCGGGCGTGTGCAGGTACGGGGACGTGCCGTGCACCTGGACGATGCCGTCCCAGGCGTAGCGTGCGGAGTCGGTGCTCGTGTTCGGCGGACCGGCCATGGCCGCCAGCGCGAGGATGAGGGAGCCGGACACCACGATCAGCGCGGCGTCCTCTCGCCTGACCTTCCGCACCAGGAGCACGGCCGCTCCGAAGAGCACCCAGAGCACGACGACGATCCAGAACAGCGGCGCGGCACCCTCGCGGCGGAAGAAGGCCTCGTCGTCGGACGCTCCGAAGAGATCGAACGCGACCACCGACCATCCGGTGAGCGCGGCCATGACGACCAGGACGAGGACGGTGAGGGCGGTGCGCACACCCCATTGTGTCGTCGGCGGCCTCGACGTCCCCCGACCGGCGCGGACCATCCGCCCACGAGAGACCGGGACGACCCCATGCGGACACTGATGCACGAGGCGAGGCGGCGGCTCGCGTCGCCCGCGCGCACCACCCGGCTGGCGGTCGTGATCGGCCGGCTCCTCGGCCTCGCCTTCCTGGTGTGCTTCGCGACCGGCCTCTACAGCCACTTCCTGCAGGACCCGCTGCCGTGGATGCGCTTCCCGACCGCGCCCGTGTCGCTCTACCGGGTGACGCAGGGGATCCACATCACGGCCGGCATCGCCTGCGTGCCGCTGCTGCTCGCCAAGCTCTGGATCGTCTTCCCCGAGCTGCTCACGTACCCGCCCGTCACCGGGGTCGTCTCGTTCCTCGAGCGCGCGTCCATCGCCGTGTTCGTCGGGGCGTCGCTGCTCGAGGTGGCGATGGGCCTCCTCAACACCTTCCAGTGGGTGCCGTTCCCCTTCTACTTCCGCCAGACGCACTACGCGCTGGCGTTCGTGGTGATCGGCTCGCTCGCGATCCACATCGGCGTGAAGCTGCCCGCCATCGCCGGGCACTGGCGGCGCGGGCAGGCGGACGAGTCGCCCATCGTGGAGGCCGACGACGCGCCCGCCGAGGCGACGCCGACCCGCGCGCCCCGCGGCGTCACCGGTCGCGTGCTCGCGTGGATCGACGACACCCCCGTCACGCCCACCCCGGTCGCCCGTCGCGGCTTCCTCGTCGCGGTGGGCGCGTCCGTCGCCGCGGTCGTGGGGCTCACCGCGGGCCAGTCGTTCCGCTTCCTCTCCCCGTCCAACGCCTTCGGCCCCAGGGTCATGGGCACCGGCCCGCAGGGGCTGCCCGTCAACCGCACGGCCGAGGCAGCCGGCGTCACGGAGACCGCCGTCGACCCCGCGTGGACGCTCACGGTCTCCAACGGATCCGCGTCGCGCGCCTTCACGATGCAGGACCTCCGCAGCATGGAGCTCGTGACCGCGACGCTGCCGATCGCCTGCGTCGAGGGGTGGAGCCAGTCGGCGACCTGGCGCGGCGTCCGGCTCATGGACCTCATGGACCAGGTCGGCACGGACCCGGGTGCGCGGCTGCGCATCACGAGCCTCGAGCAGAGCGGCGGGTTCCGGCGCACCGAGATGGGGCCCGAGTACGCGCGCGACCCGCTCACCCTCGTGGCGCTCGAGCTCGACGGCGCGCCCCTCGACATCCAGCACGGCTACCCGGCGCGGATGATCGCGCCCGGGCGTCCCGGCGTGCTGCAGACCAAGTGGCTCTCGACCCTGGAGGCGATGTGATGTCCGGCACCCGACGCGATCCCGCTGGCCGCGGCGCTCGCGGCGTCCTCGCGGCGCGGATCGCCCTCATCGCGATCGGCGTCCTCGTCCTGGCGCTCGGCGTGCGGACGCTGCTCGAGACCCAGCGCACCGACCAGGTCGTGGGCGTCGCCGTGTTCCTGCTGCTCGCGATCCTCGTGCACGACGCGATCCTGTCGCCCGTCGTCTTCGTCGCGGGGCTGCTGCTGCGGAAGGCGGGCCGGCGCCTGCCGCCGGGTTCGCTCGTGATCCTGCAGGCGGGCGTCGTCGTGATGGCGGTGATGACCCTGGTGGTCGTCCCCGAGATCCGGGCCCGGGCGATCGGCAACGACAACCCGACGATCCTCATCGCGGACTACGCGCCGCGCCTCGCGCTCATGTGGGTCGCCACCGCGGTGGCGACGGCCGTGGTCGCGGCGCTCTACGCGCGCACGAGGCGGCAGAAGGACCGGCCCTCGGTCTCCCAGCACTGAACGAGCTCGAGACCGGCGCCGGCGGCCATGCGCGCGACGGCGTCGCGGCCGACCTGCGCCCACGGGAACGGGTCGCTCGCGTGGCCCTGGCCGTCGTCGACCGTGCACTCGAAGGTGCGGTCGCGGGCGGGATCCGGGTGGGTCTCCACCACGAGAGCGCCCCGCTCGTCGAGGAGGTCGCCGCAGCGCGCGAGGAGCGCGGCCGCGTCGCCGCCGATGCCGATGTTGCCGTCGAGGAGGAGGAGCGTGCCCCAGCCGCCCTCGCGGGGCAGGCGCTCGAAGACCGAGCGGTGCAGGACGGGGAGTCCCTGGCCCGCGGCCAGCTCGACCACGGTGGGGGAGACGTCGATGCCGAGCGCGCCGAGCCCGGCGTCCATCGCCGCGCGGACCATGCGGCCTGGGCCGCAGCCGATGTCGAGGACGGGGCCCGCGGCGTCGGCGAGCAGGCTCGCGTCGACCGCGTCGGCGTCGGCGCTCCAGCGGCTGATGTCGATGACCTCGTCGGTGTCGTCCTCGGACGCGAGCGAGAGGAAGAGCACCTCGCCGGAGTCGCGCAGGGCGCGGGCGTAGGGCTCGCCGCCACCGGATCCGAAGGTGCGGTCGCGCGTGCTCGCGCGATCCTCGGGGTGCTCGACGGCCAGGCTCATGCGGGGTCCTTCTGCGGTGCTGCGGATGGAGCGGTCGCGCCGCGGGAGTCCGCGGCGGTCATCAGGGTTCGGAGCGCGGCGGCGAAGCGATGGGCGGGCGCCGCGGCTGCCGCCTCCCGGGCGTCGTCGACCGTGTCCACGTCGGTGAGCTCGGGCAGCATCGCCACGTCGAGCCCGGCGTCGATCAGGCGGGACAGCTGCACGGCTCCGGTGTCGTCGCGCGACATGGGCACGCCGCGGACGAGCGCGCCGTCCGGATCCCGCAGGCCGAGCGCCCAGAAGCCGCCGTCGTTCGCGGGGCCGTACCAGGCGTCGGGGCCGCGGGCGCCGTCGGCCCAGGAGTCGAGGACGGGTCGGATGAGCGCGGCGGTGAGCTGCGGCGTGTCCATCCCGACGAGGAGCACGGGGCCGTCGAGCGCATCGAACATGGCTGCGAGCCGCTCGTCGAGGTCGCCCGCGACCTGCGGGATCACGTCGTAGCCGGCGGCCTCGGCGGGCGGGGTCTCGCCGTCGAAGAGGAGGACGCGGCGCTCGGGCGCGGCGTCGTCGACGGCCTGGAGCGTGTCGGCGAGGGCGGCGGACGCGAGCTCGGCCGCCTCCTCGAGCGTGAACGGCGGGTGCAGGCGCGTCTTCACGCGGCCCGGGATGCACTCCTTGGCGATGACGACGACGGCGGTCACGCGGATCCCCCCGGGGCTCGGTCGGCGCCGGCCGCGGCCGCTCGCGCCTCGGCCAGCACGCGCGACATGTCGCGCACGGCCGTGACGGTCCCGCGCGCGGTGCCGGTCACCTTGGACCGCCCCACGCGCGGCGCGTACGGCATGTCCACCTCCAGGATGCGCCACTTCGCCGCCGATGCCCGGAGGAGCATCTCCAGCGGATAGCCGCTGCGCCGGTCGAGGATCCCCAGTCCCAGCAGCTCGGTGCGCCGCCCGCAGCGCATCGGGCCGAGGTCGTGCAGCGGCACGCCCGTGATCCGCCGCAGCCGCCGGGCCAGCTCGAGGTTCGCGATGCGCGCGTGCAGCGGCCAGGCGCCGCGCGCCGAGGGGACGCGGCGGCCGAGCACGAGGTCGCGCTCGCCGTCGCGGACGGGATCGACGACGCGGGGGAGGAGCGCCGGATCCATCGATGCGTCGGCGTCGCAGAACGCGACGAGCGGCGCGGTCGCCGCCTCGAGCCCCGCGTGCGCCGCCGCCCCGAACCCGCGACGCGCCTCCGTCACCACGAGGGCGCCGTGCGCGCGGGCGACCTCGGCGGAGCGGTCGGTGGATCCGTTGTCGACGACGATCGCGCGGTACCCCTCGGGCAGGCGGGAGAGGACCCAGGGCAGGGCCTCCTCCTCGTCGAGGCAGGGCAGGACCACGTCCACGAGCGCTTGCGTCATCCTGCGAGCCTAGGAGTCGGCGCCTGCGCGCAGCCGCCACGTGCCGCGCGGCGTCCCGAGGGGTGACGGCTCGCTCGCAAGCCGGACAGCCCACGGGTCCCGCCCCAGGGAGCGCGCATAGTCTGACCGGGTGAGCCCCACCATCGATCCCGCGCGCGCCGATGCCGCGCGCCCCGACCCCGCGCGGACCGACCCGACTCGGCCGGATCCGCTCCGCGGCCGCCGCATCCTCGTGGTCGAGGACGACCCCACGGTCAACGAGGTCGTCTGCCGCTACCTCAAGGCGTCGGGCTTCCAGGTGGAGACGGTCGCCGACGGGCTCGAGGCCGTGCGCGTCGCCACCGAGCGCATGCCCGACCTCGTCGTGCTCGACCGCATGCTGCCCGGCCTCGACGGCCTCGAGGTGTGCCGCCGGATCCGCGCCCACCACCCCGAGTCGCCCGTGCCCGTCGTGATGCTCACCGCCCTCGGCCAGGGAGAGGACCGCGTCAACGGCCTCGACGCGGGCGCCGACGACTACCTCGCCAAGCCCTTCTCCCCGCGGGAGCTCGTGCTCCGCGTCCGTGCCGTGCTCCGCCGCACCGTGCCCGAGGCCGTCCCGGAGCCGCCGTTCGTCGCGGGGCCGTTCGTGCTCGACCTCGGTGCGCGCGAGATCCACCAGGCGGGCGTGATGCTCTCCCTCACCTCCCGCGAGTTCGACCTGCTCGCCTTCCTGCTGCGCAACCCGCGCCGCGTGTTCGGGCGCGACGACCTGCTCCGCCAGGTGTGGGGCTGGGAGATCGGCGACCTCTCCACCGTGACGGTGCACGTGCGGCGCCTCCGGGAGAAGATCGAGGCGGATCCCGCGCACCCCGTGCTCCTCGGCACCGTGTGGGGCGTCGGCTACCGCTTCGACCCGGAGGCCGCGACGCCCGTCGCCCCGACGCCTGCCGCGGCCGAACCGGCGGAGCCCGCCGAGCCCGCCGCCGAGCCCGCGCCGCC
>NZ_QWGT01000166.1 GCF_003576405.1 Clavibacter lycopersici | reverse complement strand
CACGCCGCCGGACCCGCGCCGCGCGCAGCCCGCCGGGATCAGCCGATGAGCGCCGGCGACACCCGGATCTCGCCCACCGGCACCCCGCCGCCGAGCACCGCGAGGTCGAGCTCGGGGCGCACGCGCTCCACGTCGTCCCGCGTGATCGCGCCCGCCTGGGCGAGCAGCTCCAGCGCCACGATGGTGGACGCCCGCAGGCTGCCGTCGAGCGTCTTCGAGGCCACGGTCGTGCCGTCGGGGGCGGTCATGATCATGATCCCCTCGGCCCCGCCCTTGGCGAACAGCCCGAGCCGCTCGATCACGACCGTGTTCGCGCGGCCGGGTCCGTCGATCGCCCAGCCGTGCGCGCGCACCGCCGCCGTCAGCGCCGCGGCGTGCCGGTACAGCGCGAACGGCGAGCCGGCCGCGGAGGTCGCGATGCGGTGGATCCCGCGCGCGAGCGCCGTGAGCGACATCGCGTGCACGGGCGCGCCGCAGCCGTCGACGCCCGTGGTGGCGATCCGCTCGCCCGTGAAGCGCTCGACGACGTCGCGGATCCGCACCTGCAGCGGGTGGTCCGGGTGCAGGTAGTCGTCGGTCGACCAGCCGTTGGTCACGCACGCGAGCAGCATCGCCGCGTGCTTGCCCGAGCAGTTCATGTACACGGGGGAGGCGGGGATCCCGGCGCGCACGAGCTCGTCGCGCGCGGCCCGGTCGAGCGGCCAGTCGGCGGGGCAGCGGAGCGCGGACTCGTCGAGGCCGGCCTTCGCGAGGATCCCGCGCACCACCTCCACGTGCCGCGCGGTCGCGGCATGGCTGGCCGTGGCGAGCACGTGCTCCTCCTCGGTGAGCTCCGCGCCGCTCGCGAGCACGGCGAGCGCCTGGAACGGCTTCATGCTCGAGCGCGGGAACACGGGTGTGGTCGCGTCGCCGACCTCGCGCAGCACCTCGCCCTCGGGCGAAAGCACGACGGCCGCGCCGATGTGGCGCGACTCCACGAAGCCGCTGCGGTCGAGCACCGCGAGCTCCACGGCGCCCTGGACGGGGATCGTCTCGACGGCAGCCGCCATCAGAGCGCCCGGAACGCGTCGGCGAGCACGCCGAGGGCGTCGTCGAGCAGCTCCTCGGAGATCGCGAGGCTCGGCAGGAAGCGGAGCACGTTGCCGTACGTGCCGGCCGTGAGGATGATCACGCCGTGCGCGTGGCAGTACGCCGCGATGGCCGACACCGCCTCCGCGTTCGGCTCCTTCGTCGTGGATCCGGTGCCGGGCTGCACCAGCTCGATGGCGACCATCGCGCCGATGCCGCGCACGTCGCCGATGATGTCGTGCTCATCCTGCAGGTCCGCGAGCGCGTGGTGCAGGTGGTCGCCGATGCGCGTCGCCTCGTCGAGCAGCCCGTGCGTCTCGATGGCCTCGAAGACGGCCACCGCGGCGGCCGCGGCCACGGGGTTGCCGCCGAACGTGCCGCCGAGCCCGCCGGGGAGCGCGGAGTCCATGATCTCGGCGCGGCCGGTCACGCCCGCGAGCGGCAGGCCGCCCGCGATGCCCTTGGCGGTGAGCACGAGGTCCGGCACGAGGCCGAGGTGCTCGCTCGCGAAGAAGCGGCCGGTGCGCGCGAGCCCCGACTGGATCTCGTCGGCGATGAACACGACGCCGTTCGCCGTGCACCACTCCTGGAGGGCGGGGAGGAAGCCGTCCGCGGGCACCATGAAGCCGCCCTCGCCCTGGATGGGCTCGGCGACGACGCACGCGAGGTCGGTCGCGCCGATGCGCTTCTCGAGGTACGAGATGGTGCGGGCGGCGGCCTCGGCGCCCGTCAGGCCGTCGTGATACGGGTACGAGCTCGGCGCGTGGTACACGTCGCCGGCGAAGGGCCCGAAGCCGGTGCCGTAGGGCGACGCCTTGTAGTTCATCGCCATCGTGAGGTTGGTGCGGCCGTGGTAGCCGTGGTCGAGCACCGCCACAGCGCGGCTGCCCGTGTGCTTGCGCGCGATCTTCACGCCGTTCTCCACGGCCTCCGCGCCCGAGTTCACGAGCACGGTGCGCTTCTCGTGCGTGCCCGGCGTGTGCTCCGCGAGCAGCTCCGCCACGCGCACGTACTCCTCGTACGGCGTCACGGTGAAGAGCGTGTGGATCACGTCGCCGAGCTGCTCGGCCGCGGCGTCCACGACCTCCTGCCGGGTGTGGCCGACGGTGGTGACGCCGATGCCGGCTCCTAGGTCGATGAAGCGGTTGCCGTCCACGTCCTCCACGATCGCGCCGTGCGCGCGGGCGACGTAGACGGGGAGCAGGGAGGAGACGCCGGGCGGCACCACGCGCTTCCTGCGCTCGTGCAGCTCGCGCGAGAGCGGCCCCGGGATCTCCGTCACGATGCGTCGCTCCTGCGGCACCTGCGGGCGCGCGGCGCGGGCGGACGCGGCGGGGGAGTCGGAGGCGGAGCCGGCAGGAGTGCCGACGAGGGCGGAGTCCAGGGTGTCTGTCATGATCCGGCGAGTTTACCGGCGCGATGGCGCCGCGCCGGAAGGGCGGGCGGCCGGTTCGCTAGCGTGATCGCATGCAGATCGAGCACCGGTACGCCCTGTCCCTCGAGTGGACGGGCGACCGCGGATCCGGCACGTCCGACTACCGCTCCTACGGCCGCGACCACGTCGTCCGCGCGGCCGGGAAGCCCGACCTCCCGGGATCCGCCGACCGCCCGTTCCGCGGCGACGTCGACCGCTGGAACCCGGAGGAGACGCTCATCTCCTCGCTCGCGCAGTGCCACCTGCTCAGCTACCTGCACGCGGCCGCCATGGCCGGCGTCGTCGTCGTCGGCTACAGCGACGAGCCCACCGGCACCATGCGCCAGACGGACGACGGCGGCGGGCACTTCGTCGAGGTCACCCTGCGGCCCGTCGTCACCGTGCGGGATCCGGCGCACGTCGAGCTCGCGACGTCGCTCCACCAGGGCGCCTCCGAGCGCTGCTTCATCGCCTCCAGCGTCAACTTCCCGGTGCACCACGAGCCACGGACCGTGCTCGCGGGCGCCGCGGACGACTGATCCGCCGCCCGGGTCACGGCGCCCGTCGCCCGCCCCTGTCAGGCGGTCCCCGGCCGGGTCGGGCAGACTGTGCGGGTCCCTCCTACAGACCTGGTGCGTCCGGCGCGCCGATGAAAGCGACTCACGTGAAGCGACGCATCCCCCTCACCCTGGCCGCGGCCGCCGTCCTGGCGCTGTCCGCCTGCTCCGGCAGCGGCACGCCGAACGCGGATCCGTCCGCCAGCCCGACGGCCGGCGCACGCACCGCGGGCGCGTCCTGCATCGACACCCCGTCGGGCGACGCGTCGAAGTCGGTCAAGGTCTCCGGCGACTTCGGGACGGCCCCCGAGGTCACGGTCGACGCGCCGCTCACGGTCGACACGACGGAGCGCACGGTCGTCACCGAGGGCGACGGCGCGGAGATCGCGGCCGGCGCCACCGCGAACATCGCGCTCGCCGCCTACAACGGCACGACCGGCGAGGCCATCTCGCAGCTCGCCTACAACGCGGACACCCCGCTGCCCGCCACCATGAACGACGGCGCGCTCGTCCCCGGCGTCGTCCGCGCGGTCGAGTGCACCACGGTCGGATCCCGCATCGTCGCGGTGGTCCCCGCCGCCGACGGCTTCGCCGGCGAGCAGGCCACGCAGCTCGGCCTCGGCGCCGACGACCCCATCGTCATCGTCGTCGACGTGCTGAGCCAGGCCGCGACGCGCGCCGACGGCGTCGACCAGCCCGCTCCCGAGGGCTTCCCCACGGTCACGCTGGCGGACGACGGCGCCCCCACCATCACCATCCCGGACGCCGACCCGCCGACGGAGACGAAGATCGCGAACCTCAAGGTCGGCGACGGCGCGGAGGTCACTGACGGCGCGAGCGTCACCGTGCAGTACACGGGCATCAACTGGAACACCAAGAAGGTCTTCGACTCCAGCTGGGAGCGCGGCCAGAGCGCCACGTTCGTCACGTCGCAGGTCATCCCCGGGTTCACGAAGGCGCTCGTCGGCCAGAAGGTCGGCTCGCAGGTCATCGCGATCATCCCGCCCTCCGACGGCTACGGCGACGCCGGCTCCGGCGAGGACATCGGCGGCTCGGACACCATCGTGTTCGTCGTCGACATCCTCGGCACCCAGCCCGCCGCCGCAGGCCAGTAGGGAGCAGCCGTGCGCCGCGTCATCATCCTCGGATCAACGGGCTCCATCGGCGTCCAGGCCCTCGAGGTCGTCGCGCGGCACCCGGAGCTGTTCGAGGTGGTCGGGCTCGGCGCCGGCAGCAAGCGCGAGGCGCTCGCCGAGCAGGCGCGCGTCGCGGGCGTCGAGCACACGGCGCTCGGCGCGGACGAGGCGGAGCAGCTGGTCCGCTCGGTCGACGCCGACGTGGTGCTCAACGGCATCACCGGATCCGTCGGGCTCGGCCCGACCCTCGCCGCGCTCGAGGAGGGCCGCACCCTCGCCCTCGCCAACAAGGAGTCGCTCATCGTCGGCGGCGAGCTGGTGCGATCGCTCGCGGCGCCCGGCCAGCTCGTCCCCGTCGACTCGGAGCACTCGGCCATAGCGCAGGCGCTCCGCGGCGGCACGGCCGATGAGGTCAGGCGCCTCGTCGTCACGGCGTCCGGCGGCCCCTTCCGCGGCCGCACGCGCGCCGAGCTCGAGCACGTCACGCCGCGCGAGGCGCTCGCGCACCCCACCTGGGACATGGGCCTCGTCATCACGACGAACTCGTCGACGCTCGTCAACAAGGGCCTCGAGGTCATCGAGGCGCACCTGCTCTTCGACGTGCCGTACGAGCGCATCGACGTGGTCGTGCACCCGCAGTCGCTCGTGCACTCCATGGTCGAGTTCATCGACGGGTCGACGCTCGCGCAGGCGTCCCCGCCGGACATGCGCCTCCCCATCGCCCTCGGCCTCAACTGGCCGCACCGCATGCACGACATCGGCGTGCCCATCGACTGGACCCGCGCCGCGACCTGGACGTTCGAGCCGCTCGACGACGAGGCGTTCCCCGCCGTGCTGCTCGCGAAGCAGGTCGGCGCCGCGGGATCCACGTACCCGGCCGTCTACAACGCCGCGAACGAGCAGGCGGTGCAGGCGTTCCACACCGGGCGCGCGGGCTTCCTCGACATCGTCGACACCATCCGTCGCGTCGTCGACGCCCACGAACCGGCGTCCGGTCCGCTCACGCGCGAGTCGCTGGCGGACGCGGAGCGCTGGGCCCGCGCCGAGGCCGACCGGGTGCTCGGGATCTGACCGACCCGGCCGGACGCGTCCCGGCTCGGGCCATCCGACCCGTTCCGGCAGAGGCGCCCGACCGGCGCTGACCCGTCCCCGCGGCCGTCAGACCGCACCCGGCTCAGCCGTCCGCGTCCGAGTCCCCGCACCCGTCCTGGTCCCGGCTCAGCCGTTCCCGTTCCCGTTCCCGTTCCCGTTCCCGTTGCCGTTGCCGTTCCCGTTGCCGTTGCCGTTCCCGTTGCCGTTCCCGGCTCCGCCGTTCCCGTTCCCGTCGTCGGATCCGCCGTCGTCGTCGCCCTGGTCGGGGTCCGGGGAGGACGGCGGGCTGGGCGTGGCCGTGCGGGTCGGGCTCGGCGTGGGGGAGGGCGATGGCGTCGCGGTCCGCGAGGGTGAGGGCGACGGGGACGGGCTCTCGGACGGCGACGGCGAGGGCGAGGGCGTGGACTCCGCCGCGTCCCGGGCCGCCTCGAGCTCCGCGCGCACCGCGTCGATGCGCGCGACGACGTCGTCGTGCCGCGCCTGGTCGATGGACGCGTCGGCGAGGTCGGCCTCGACGGCCGCGCGCAGCTCCTCGAGCTGGGCGAGCGCCTTGGCGTAGTCGCCGTCGGCGGACGACTGCGTCACGGACAGCGTGCGCTGCTGCAGGTCGTCGAGCGCGCGGTCCTCGGGCGTCGACGAGCCCGCGCAGCCGGCGAGCAGCAGGACGGCCGTCGTCGCGGCGGCGAGCCCCACGCCGGCACGCCCGCGGAGCGAGCGCCGTCCATGGGTCACGAGGGCACCGGGTGCCGGGCGGGTGGATGTGCGGATCACGGGGCGTCCTCCACGCTCTTCTGCAGCTCCTCGAGACTGGCGCCGAGGGGGCCCGGGACGGGCGGATACGCGGTGTCTCGGTCGGACAGCGACGGGATGACGACGGCGCCCACGACGGCCGCCGCCGCGACCAGCACCGTGACGACGGCGATGCTGAGGGCCCGGCTGCCGCGGCGCTTCGCCGGCGCGCGGTCCGCGTCGGTCCGGACGCCCGCGGGGGACGTCCTGGCCGTGGGATCCGCACCT
>NZ_QWGT01000165.1 GCF_003576405.1 Clavibacter lycopersici | reverse complement strand
GATCGAGGCGTGGCGCCTCCTGGATCCCACCGGCACGCTCTACCTGCACCTCGACTACCGCGAGGTGCACTACGCGAAGGTCGTGCTCGACGCGCTCTTCGGCCGCCGGTCGTTCCTCAACGAGATCGTGTGGGCCTACGACTACGGCGCGAAGTCGCGGCGCCGGTGGCCGGCCAAGCACGACACGATCCTCGTCTACGTGAAGGACCCGCTCCGCTACCGCTTCGACTCCGAGGGCGTGGACCGCGAGCCCTACATGGCTCCCGGCCTCGTGACCCCCGAGAAGCGCGAGCGCGGGAAGCTGCCGACGGACGTCTGGTGGCACACGATCGTCTCCCCCACCGGCCGCGAGAAGACCGGCTATGCGACCCAGAAGCCCCTCGGTGTGCTGCGCCGGATCGTGCAGGCGTCGAGCCGGCCCGGCGACTGGGTGCTCGACTTCTTCGCCGGATCCGGCACCACGGGAGCCGCGGCCCGCGAGCTCGGCCGCCGCTTCGTGCTGGTGGACGAGAACCCGCAGGCCCTCGAGGTGATGCGCGCGCGGCTCGCGGGCGGCGGCACCGTCTTCGTGTCGCCGGATCCGGAGCCGGAGCCGGGCGCCGCCGTGCCGTCGGCCGCCGACTGACCCACGCCGGCGCCCGCCCTCCTACCCCTGCTGCGCGAGCGCGAACGGCAGCACGCGCGTGGCCCCGGCCTTCCGCAGCAGGCGCCCGGCGACCGTGAGCGTCCATCGCGTGTCGACCAGGTCGTCCACGAGGAGCACCGGACGCGGATCCGCCGCGAGGTCGTCCGCGATGTGCGCCGGCACCTGGAAGCGCGGGTGCACGCGACCCAGCCGGTAGACGCTGTTGCCGCGCGCGGCCCCGGGCGCCCCCGGATCCACGAGGTCCAGAGACCCCAGGAACGGCAGCCGCCCCACCTCGGCGATGCGCTGGGCCAGGCTGCCGACGAGCTGCGGACGCCCCGCGGACGGCACGTGCACGACGGCGCGCGGCCGCTCCGCCCAGCCCCAGTCGGCGAGCACCCGCACGCACGCGGCGACGAGCGCGTCGTCGACGGGGGCATCCTCCGCGCCGGCGGCGAAGACCGTGCGGAGCCTCCCGCCCCAGCCGAGGTCGGTGAGGCGTGCGAGGGCGCGGCCCTCGTCGACCTGCTCGCCCGCGGAGATGGCGCCGCTGAGCGGCACGCCGACGCTCGACGCGCCCGTGGGCCAGCGCAGGCGCGGCTCGATGGGGAGCCCCACCTTGTCGAGCGCCTGCGACGCCGTGGCGGAGGCCTGCTGATCCAGCGATGCCGGGTACCACGCGCCCGCGCACCGGTCGCAGCGCCCGCACGGCGCCGCGGTGTCGTCGTCGAGCTGGCGCTGGAGGAACTCCATCCGGCAGCCGAGCGTGGTCTCGTAGTCGAGCATCGCCTGCTGCTCGCGCACGCGCGCCGCGGCGACCTGCTCGTACCGGGCGCGGTCGTAGACCCACGGGACGCCCGTGGCCGACCAGCCCGCGGTGTCCCGACGCACGGCGCCGTCGACGTCGAGCACCTTGAGCAGGAGGTCGAGCCGGCTCCGCGAGAGCGAGACCCGCGACTCGAGCGCGGGCACCGACAGCGGCCGGTCGCTCTCGCCGAGCGCCTGGATGACGGCCGCGGCCTGCTGCTCGTCCGGCATGGACGCGGTGGCGAAGTACTGCCAGATGTCCGGATCCTCGCGGCCGGGCAGGAGCAGCACGTCCGCGTCGGCGGACCCGCGGCCCGCGCGCCCGACCTGCTGGTAGTAGGAGACGGGCGACGACGGCGCCCCGAGGTGCACGACGAAGCCGAGGTCGGGCTTGTCGAAGCCCATGCCGAGCGCACTGGTGGCGACGAGCGCCTTGACCTCGTTGCGCTGCAGCTCGCCCTCGGCCTGCTCGCGGTCAGCCGGGTCGTCCCGCCCCGTGTACGCCTTGACGGCGTGGCCGGCGTCGCGCAGCAGCCGTGCCGTGTCCTGCGCCGCCGAGACCGTGAGCGCGTAGATGATGCCGCTGCCGGGCAGCTCGTCGAGGTGGCTGAGCAGCCAGCCGAGCCGGTCGCGGCTGCTCTCGAGCCGCAGCACGCCGAGCCGCAGCGAGCGCCGGGCGAGCGGCCCGCGGATGGTGACCACCGGCACGCGGTCGGTCTCCACGACGCCCGCGCCCGCGGATCCGACGCTCAGCTGCTCCTCGACGTCGGCGACCACGCGCGAGTTCGCGGTGGCCGTGGTCGCGAGCACGGGCACGCGCTCGTCGACGGAGGAGATGAGGTCGCGCAGGCGCCGGTAGTCCGGACGGAAGTCGTGGCCCCAGTCGGAGATGCAGTGCGCCTCGTCGACCACGAGGAGGCCGAGCCGGGCCCGGAGCGCGGGCAGCTGCTCGTCGCGGAAGCGCGGGTTGTTGAGCCGTTCGGGCGAGACGAGGAGGAGGTCGACCTCGTCGGCGTCGAGCGCGCGCAGCAGGTCGTCCCACTCGTGGGCGTTGCTCGAGTTCATGGCGACGGCCCGGACGCCCGCCCGGCGGGCAGCGGCGACCTGGTCGCGCATGAGCGCCAGGAGCGGCGAGACGAGCAGCGTGGGGCCGAGGCCCTGCTGGCGGAGGAGCAGGGTGGCGACGAAGTAGACGGCCGACTTGCCCCATCCGGTGCGCTGCACGACGAGGGCGCGCGAGCGGTCCTGCACGAGCGCCTCGATGGCCTCGAACTGCCCGTCGTGGAAGTCGGCGCCCGCGACGCCGACGAGCCGCGAGAGGTGCTCGCGGGCGGCTGCCCGGAGGTCGGAGGTCGCGGCGGAGGAGGGCGGCGTTGCGGTGTCGGGCATGCGGCCATGCTCCCATCCGCCTCCGACCCCGCCCTCCCGCGGTCACCCCGCGGAGGGAGGGCGCGGGCGGCAGCGCCCTGGGGAGGGACTACCGCTCGGCGTCGGATCCCGGCTCGATGGCCCGCGGCGCACGCGCCGGTCCCGCGGCCCGGGCGGCCCGCACCGCCTGCTCGGCCTGCTGCTGCCGCATCCGCGCGACGGCCGCGTAGTGCCGCTCCTCCTCCTCGAGGTCGGCGAGCTGCTGCTCGGTGCTCCGGACGCGCCGGTCCACCGCCACCGCGGCCCGCTCGTAGGCGGCGCTCCGGTCCGGCGGGCCGACGGGCACGCGCCGCGCGTCCCAGTCGTGGCCGACGCAGAACCACACGATGCTGCCGATGAGCGGCAGGAAGACGATGAGCAGGATCCAGACGAGCTTCGGCAGGTGCTTCACCTGGTCGTCCGGTCGCGTGATGAGGTCGATGAGCGCGCACACGGCCACGAGGAGGGGGAGCAGCCCGAAGAGGATCACGGTCACGGAGCCTAGGGGCGGCTCCGGGCCCGGCGGAAGGCCCTTGCACGAACCCGGCCGAGGGTCCGCGGCCCTCGCGTTTCGCTCAGTGGACACGCACCTCGCACCTGTCAGGTTTCCAGGAGCCCTCGGTCCTACAGTCCAGTCGAGGGCCGCACCCGGTGGCCTCAGTGAGGAGGAGATCATGGGTCTCGACGACAAGATCAAGAACGCTGCTCAGGACATCGCGGGCAAGGCCAAGGAGGCGCTCGGCGACCACAAGGGCGACGAGAGCCTCAAGGCCGAGGGCCAGAAGGACCAGACCGCCGCGTCCGCCAAGAAGGCCGGCGAGGACGTCAAGGACGTCTTCAAGTAGAGCCAGACCAGCAGCGCCAGGAGAGGCGGCGACCCACGGGGTCGCCGCCTCTCCTCATGCCCGGGCCCGGTCGTCACGGCAGGGCGGGAGCCCCCGACGCGTGGATGATCCGCTGCACCAGCTCCGCGTCGAGCACCGCGACCTCGTCGCCGTCGTCGTCCGCGTGCGCCCGCACCACGACCGACGTGACGCCGCCGTCGGGCCGCACGTCGACCACGAGGAACCCGGATCCGCGCACGATGCGCTCCGTGCCGGGATCCGCCGCCACGTCCGTCTCGTTCGCGACGCCCGGCGCCACCAGCACGGGCACGCCCGCCAGCGAGCCGACGATGTGGTGGTGGTAGTGGCCCGAGAGGATCACGCGCACGTCGCTGCCGCGCACGATCTCCGCCAGCCGCTCCGGGCCCTGCAGGGCCAGCGACTCGTGCAGCGTCGTGGGCGCGGGCACCGGCGGGTGGTGCAGCACGAGCACCGTGCCGTGCTCGGCCGCGGTCGCGAGCAGCTCGCGGAGCGCGTCGAGCTGCTGCTCGCGCAGCGCGCCGTAGCCCTTGCCGGGCACGGAGGTGTCGAGGGTGACGATGCGCCAGCCGTCCACGATCGTCACGCCGTCGATGGGCGGCACGGCCGCGGGATCCCGGCCGTCGTCGGCGCCCGGGCCGCCGTGCCCGTCGCCGAGCACCAGCCGGAAGCCGGAGCGCACGTCGTGGTTGCCGGGCGAGAGGACGAGCGCCGCGCCGCGCGACGAGGTCCACGGCACGAGCCGGTCGCGGAGGAGCGCGTACGACTCGGGCGTGCCGTCCTCCGAGAGGTCGCCCGAGCCGACGAGGAGGCGGACGTGCGGGACGCGGTCGGCCTCGACGAGGACGCGGTCGAGGGCCGCACCCGTGTCGACGACGCCCTGGTGGAGGCCGCCGTCGCGGAGCAGGTGGGTGTCGCTGAGGTGGACGAGGCGGAGGGATCCGGGAGGCAGTGCGTGCATGCGCCGACCCTACGGCGGCGGGCCGACAGCGCGGGCGGCATCCCGGCGGACATCCGGTGAAGCCGCCCGCGACAGCCCGGCGGCCGCGCATGCCCCGGCGGTAGCCTCGTCCCACGACGAGAGGGAACCCCATGGCGACGCGCGACGAGATGGACTGCTGGCTCACCGACATGGACGGCGTGCTGGTGCACGAGAACCAGGCCCTGCCGGGTGCGGCGGCGCTGATCCAGCAGTGGCAGGACCAGGGCAAGCCGTTCCTGGTGCTCACCAACAACAGCATCTTCACGCCGCGCGACCTCTCGGCCCGGCTCCGCGCCTCCGGCCTGCACGTGCCCGAGGAGTCGATCTGGACCTCCGCGCTCGCGACCGCCGCGTTCCTCGAGCAGCAGATGCCCGGCGGATCCGCGTTCGTCATCGGCGAGGCCGGCCTCACGACGGCGCTGCACGAGGCGGGCTTCATCATGACCGACACGAAGCCCGACTTCGTGGTCATCGGCGAGACGCGCAACTACTCGTTCGAGGCGATCACGCGGGCGATCCGCCTCATCAACGGCGGCGCGCGCTACATCGCGACCAACCCCGACGCGACGGGCCCGAGCGCCGAGGGCGTGCTGCCGGCGACGGGCGCGGTGCTCGCGCTCATCTCGAAGGCCACGGGCAAGGAGCCGTACATCGTCGGCAAGCCGAACCCGATGATGTTCCGCTCGGCCCTCAACAAGATCGGGGCGCACTCCGAGAGCACCGGCATGATCGGCGACCGCATGGACACCGACATCATCGCGGGCATCGAGGCGGGCCTGCACACGGTGCTCGTGCTCACGGGCATCAGCGACCGGGCCGAGATCGAGCGCTACCCGTTCCGCCCCGACGAGGTGCTGTCGGGCGTCACCGAGCTGCTGGATCCGGAGCCGGTCGAGTCCGAGCTCTGATCAGCGGGGCGGGCTGTCGAAGCCGTCTGAAGGCCGGCTAGGGGACGACGGGCGGCTGCGGCACGCCGATGCTGCCCGTGAACGTGCCGCCGCCGGCGCGCGAGACGAAGCAGTAGGCGTCGCGGTCGCCCGCCGCCCACTCGTCCTGGCTGATCGGGTACGCCGACTGGTACTGCACGTCGTCGTAGGCGCGGGCCGCCGCGTAGTCGATCACGGTGTCGGCGATGCAGAGCTCGTCGGCGGAGTCGCGCACGGCGTCCTCGCCGGGGAACTCGTCGCCGGTCTGCGGCAGGGCGACGCGCGCGACCATCTGCGCGTGGTGCTCGGCGCCGCAGTCGACGACCGTGAACTCCTCCTCCCACGGGGTCGAGTACGGCTCGATGCACTCGCCGCCGAGCAGCGCGTCCCACGCCTGGACGCCTGCCGCGGCCGGGCCCTGCACGGGGTCGGTCGGGGTGGGCGACGGCGTCGGCGTGGCCTCGGCGGTCGCGGTGGCGACGGGGGCGGCGCCGGGCGCGGGGCTGGATCCGAGCCGCTGGCCCAGGTAGAAGAGGCCCACGAGGAGGAGGACCAGGAGGATCGCGCCGCCGACCCAGAGGCCGGTGCGGCGCGGGCCGCGGGGTCCGCGCGGGGGCGCGGCGGGCGGCGAGGGGACGCGGGCCGTGTCGAGGACGGGCGCACGCGGCGCGGGCGGGCGCGGCGCA
>NZ_QWGT01000164.1 GCF_003576405.1 Clavibacter lycopersici | reverse complement strand
CCCGCCGCGGGCCGCGCCGGCGGACGCCGACGGCGGCGGCCCGTGCCGGCTCCCCTGCCGTGACGGCGCCCAGCCGCACCAGCTGCACCACGGCGATCCCCAGGAGCGCGAGCTCCCCGAGGTCGCGCAGGGTGATCACCGCGACCATGGCGGGCACCGCCGCGGTGAGCAGCAGGTACCCGTACGGGTAGACGACCTGCGTGAGCGCCGCCACCGCGAGCCCGAGGCGCGCGACGGCGGCCGTGCCGCGCGCATGGCGGTCGTGCACGAGCATCACGACGATCGGCACCGCGAACCACGAGACGTACTGCGGCGATCCCACCTTGTTGGTGAGGATCAGCGCGGCCACGAGCGCCAGCGACAACGGCCCGATCAGGGCGGTGGCCCCCGCGCCGCGACGGGCGGCGCGCATCCCCAGCAGGGTCACGCCCAGGACGGCGACGACCATCACGGGCGTCATGGCCGCGGCCACCGCGTCGACGCCCGGCCCGGCGACCTGGAACGCGATGATGCGCGGGTCGTCGTAGATCCGGTACCCGTCGTCGCCGAGCGCGATCCGCCAGAGGTGGTACAGCGCCGCGCTCGACTCCACCTGCAGGCCGCGCCCCGCCTGCTGCCCCACGAAGCCGAGCAGGTTCGCGCCGCTGCCGAGGGCGAGGGATCCCGCGGCGACGACCGCGGTTGTGGCGATCGACGCGACGCCGACGCTCGTGCGCGCGGCACCGCGGCGGACGATGAGGGCCGCGGCGAGCAGCGCCGCCGGCCACACCTTCACCCACGCGCCCACGGTGAGGAGCACGGAGGCGACGGCCGGCCGCGTCGCGAGCACGAGCAGGCCCGCGAGCGCGAGCGGGACGGTGACGGCGTCGATGCGGCCGAGCGCGATCGGCCCGAGCGCCACCAGGAAGCCGAGCCACCACGCGGCGGCGGCCATGCCCCGGCGGGATCGCAGGAGCAGCGCGAACGCCGCGGCGTCGAGGAGCGTGACCAGCGCGAGCCACACCGTGCCGAAGAACGCGGTGCCGCCCACGAGCGAGACGAGCATGGGCGCGGCCGCGAGGATCGGGTACACCCACGGCAGGTCGATGCCGACCCGGCCCCCGCCGGCCATGCCGTCCTGCATCCACGTGCGGTAGATCCCCGTCACGTCGCCGAGCGCGGAGGTCGGCCCGAACAGGTTCAGCGTGATGAGCCAGAGGTGGCAGAGCGCGAACGCCAGCCACATGCGCTGGACCCGCTCGCGGGATGCGCCGCCCTCGCGGGTCGTGGCGCCTGCGGTCGCCGTGCCGTGACCGCTCGAGGCGCCGGGGTCGTGCATGTCGGGGGGATCTCCTGCCTGGGTGGGGGCTGTCGGCGCGGCCGGGGTCGGGTCCCGCGGTGCCGTCGCCGCAGCGCGATGCTAGGCCACCGGATCGACGCGAGCCCGTGAGCGGCGGGCGGGCTCCGCGCTAGTCGGTCCCGCGCAGCCGAGCGATCGTGTGCATCACGTGGTAGATCACGATGGCCGCGATGGTGCCGAGCGCGATGCCGTTGAACGAGACCGTGCCGAGCGTGAAGGTGAACGGCGCGATCGCGACGATGAGCGCGGTCGCCGCCGTGAGCTGGTTGACGGGCTTCGAGAAGTCGACCCTGTTGTCCAGCCAGATCTTCACGCCGATGATCCCGATGAGCCCGTACAGCGCCGTCGTCACGCCGCCGAGCACGCCCGGCGGGATCGTGTTGATGACCGCGCCGACCTTGGGGGAGAGGCCGAGCAGCACGGCGAACGCGCCGGCCACCCAGTAGGCGGCGGTCGAGTAGACGCGGGTGGCGGCCATGACGCCGATGTTCTCGCCGTAGGTCGTGGTGCCGGATCCGCCGCCGAGGCCCGCGAGCACGGTCGCGATGCCGTCGGCCAGCAGCGCGCGGCCGGTGAGCTTGTTGACGCTCGCGTCGGTCATCTGCGCGACCCCGCGGATGTGGCCCACGTTCTCGGCGACCAGCACGAGCACGACGGGCAGGAACGCTGGCAGCAGCGACCAGAACTGCGGCGTGATCTCGGGCGCGTGGAACTCGGGCAGCCCGATCCACGCGGCGTCGGCGATCGACGAGAAGTCGACCTCGCCGCGGATCACGGCCACGACGTACCCGACCACCACGCCGAGCACGATGGAGAGCCGCCCGAGGATCCCGCGGAACAGCACGGTGGAGAGGATCACGGCGGCGAGCGTGATGGTCGCCGTCACGGGCGCGACCACGAAGTTGTCGCGCGCGGCCGACGCGAGGTTGAAGCCGATGAGCGCCACGATCGCGCCGGCCACCACGGGCGGCAGCAGCGCGTCGATCCAGCCGGTGCCCGTGAGCTGGACGATGCCGCCGACGACCGCGAGCATCACGCCGACAGCGACGATCCCCGCGAGCGCCGCTCCGATGCCGCCGCCGCCCGACGCCGTGGCCGCGTTGGCCGCGAGGATCGGCGCGATGAACGCGAAGGACGAGCCGAGGTAGCTGGGCAGCCGGTTCTTCGTGACAGCCAAGAAGAGGATCGTCCCGATCCCGGAGAAGAACAGCGTGGTCGTGGGCGGGAAGCCCGTGAGCACGGGCACGAGGAAGGTCGCGCCGAACATGGCGACGACGTGCTGCATCCCGAGCCCGATGGTGCGCGGCCAAGTGAGGCGCTCGCCGGGGCCGACGACCGCGGATGCGTCCACCGCCCGTCCGTCGCCGTGGAGGGTCCAGATCTGTCGGGCCATGATCGCCTGCTCTCGCGCGGGTGTGTGGGGAGACGCCCCGATCCGCGAGCGTAGCGAGGCCGTGTTGCGGTGGCGTTTCCGGCGGCGGATCCGAGCCGCGCCGGCGCGGACGGTGCGTCAGCTGCGGCGGACGACCACGGAGTTCGCGACGCCCCACACGATCGCCAGCGCCATCGTCTGCCCCCAGATGAACCAGTCGATGCGGCCCATCAGCGTGGTGGCCACGAACGCCGCGACCGAGATGACGAGCGCCGCGACGCCCACGACCGCGAAGCCCTGCTGCGCCAGGCGCCCGTCGCGCTCGTCCCGGTACTCCAGGCCGTTGATCCGCGTGACGTCGCGGGCTCCGGGTCGGGCGGCGTACACGGCCCCCGCGAGACCCAGGACGCCGAAGGTCGCCAGCACGATCGTGCCGGGCACGTTGCCGGTCACCGCGCAGATCAGCGCCCCGGCCAGGAACACGGACACCAGGATCGCGTTCACGCGGGAGATCCCGCGGCGTTCAGTCGTCTTCGACATGGAAGACCTCCTCGACGGATCGGTGGAAGAAGCGCGCCGCCTTCACGGCGAGCGCGAGCGACGGGTCGTAGCGGCCCGTCTCGATGGCGTTGATCGTCTGGCGGGAGACGCCGAGCGAGTCGGCGAGGGACTGCTGGGAGAGCCCGGCCGCCGTCCGGAGCTGCCTCACCTCGCTGCGCATGGATGACAAGCTAGCTTTACAGCACGGAGGTGTCAAGCGCGCTTGTCATCGACGGCGTCGGGCTCCCGGCGTGCCGCAGGCGAACGCGCCTAGGCTCGACCCCATGAGCGCCGAGACACCTCCGACCGGGATCCGCACCGACGAGCTGGACGAGGGGGTGCGACCGCAGGACGACCTCTACCTCCACGTGAACGGCCGCTGGCTCGACCGCACCGAGATCCCCGACGACAAGGCCCGCTGGGGCTCGTTCCACCAGCTCGCCGAGGCGGCCGAGGAGGCCGTGCGCGTGATCATCGAGGAGGCCGTCGACGCCGAGCCCGGCACCGAGGAGCGCAAGACCGGCGACCTCTTCACGAGCTTCATGGACTTCGAGCGCGTCGAGGCCCTCGGCGTCGAGCCGATCCGCGACCACCTGGATGCGGCCGCCGCCGTCACCGATGTGCCGTCCTTCCTGCGGACTCTCGGCACGCTCGAGCAGACGAACGTCAGCGGCCTCCTCGGCCTCTTCGTCGACAACGACCCGGGCGACCCCGAGCGCTACATCGTGCAGGTGGAGCAGGGCGGCCTGGGCCTCCCGGACGAGAGCTACTACCGCGAGGAGGGCCACGCCGCCATCCGCGACGCGTACCGCGCCTTCGTCGAGCGCATGCTCGGCCTCGCGGAGCTGGACGACCCCGCGGGCCGCGCCGACCGGATCCTCGACCTCGAGACGCGCATCGCCGCCGTCCACTGGGACAACGTCCGCACGCGCGACAGCCAGGCCACCTACAACCTGACCACCTGGGCCGAGCTCCGCGACCTCGTGGCGAAGGCGGCCGGCGCCGACCTCGACGTGTGGCGCGACGCGCTCGAGGCGCCCGCCGCCGCGCTCGACGAGGTCGTGCTGCGCGAGCCGAGCTTCGCCGAGGGGCTCGGCGCGCTGCTGACCGACGCCGAGGTGCCTGCCCTCCGCGACTGGCTCACGTGGCAGGTCATCCGCTCGAACGCGGCCCTGCTGCCGAAGGCGTTCTCGGAGGCGTCCTTCGACTTCTACGGCCGCACGCTCACGGGCGCGCCCGAGCAGCGCGTGCGGTGGAAGCGCGGCGTCTCGCTGGTGGAGGGATCCATGGGCGAGGCCATCGGCCGCATCTACGTCGACCGCCACTTCTCCCGCACCGCGAAGGCCGAGATGGACGTGCTCGTCGGCCACCTCGTGCAGGCGTACCGCGACTCCATCTCCGGCCTCGAGTGGATGACCGCGGAGACCCGCGGCCGGGCGCTCGAGAAGCTCGAGAAGTTCACGCCGAAGATCGGCTTCCCCGACAAGTGGCGCGACTACTCCGCGCTCGAGATCGACCCGACCGACCTCGTGGGCAACGTGCGCGCGACCGCCCGGTTCGAGACGCGCCGCGAGCTCGCGAAGATCGGCGCCCCGCTGGACCGCGACGAGTGGTTCATGACGCCGCAGACCATCAACGCGTACTACAACCCGGGCTTCAACGAGATCGTGTTCCCGGCCGCGATCCTGCAGTTCCCGTTCTTCGACGAGGCGCGGGATCCGGCGGCGAACTACGGCGCGATCGGCGCGGTCATCGGCCACGAGATCGGCCACGGCTTCGACGACCAGGGCTCGCGCTACGACGGCGACGGCCGCCTCACCGACTGGTGGACCCCGGCCGACCGCGCCGCGTTCGAGGAGCGCACGGCGTCGCTCATCCAGCAGTACGACGCGCTGGTGCCGGCGCAGCTCACGGCCGACGACGCCCCGCACGTCAACGGCGCGCTCACGATCGGCGAGAACATCGGCGACCTCGGCGGCCTCTCCATCGCGTGGAAGGCGTACCTCCTCTCGCTCGAGGGCGCCGAGCCGCCGGTGATAGACGGCCTCACGGGCGCCGAGCGGTTCTTCCTCTCCTGGGCGCAGGCCTGGCAGCAGAAGGGCCGCGACGCCGAGGTGATGCGCCTGCTCGCCATCGACCCGCACGCGCCGAACGAGTTCCGCTGCAACCAGATCGTCCGCAACATCGACGCCTTCTACGAGACGTTCGACGTGCAGCCGGGCGACGGCCTCTGGCTCGACGAGGAGGCCCGCGTCACCATCTGGTGACGCGCCCGACGATGAGCGACACCGGCGAGGATCCGCGGCGCCGCCCCCGGCACACCGGGGGCGGCGCCGCGCGCCACGCGGGGCAGGAGCCGACCGACGGCTTCCGCTCCGCCTTCCGCGCGCTCGGCGGCCTCGCCCTCGACGGGATGCGCGTCGCCGCCCGCGCGATCGACCTCGACTCGGGCGATGTCGTGCTCGAGGTCGACGACCACGTCGCGCTGCCCGCGGCGGGCCTCGGTCGCGTGCTCCTCCTCATCGAGCTGTCGGCGCGCATGACCGGCGGCGACCTCTCGCCGCTGCACCTCGTCGACCGCGGACCCGACGACGAGGGCGGCACCGCGGGCCTCTGGCGCCACCTCGTGGTGCCGTCGCTGCCCGTCACCGACCTCGCGTCGCTCGTGGGCGCGACCGGCGACGCAGCCGCCACCAACGCGCTCCTCGGGCTCGTCGGCCTCGACGCCGTGCGCACGCGCGCCGAGTCGCTCGGCCTCCGCCGCACCGCGCTCCTCGACGTGGCGCGCGGCACCCGCGGGCCGGACGACGCCCCGCAGCTGTCCGTCGGATCCGCCCGCGAGCTCGCGTCGCTCTTCGCCTCGCTCGTGCACGGCGAGGTCGTCGACGAGGAGACGAGCACGCGCGTGGTCGGCTGGCTCGCGCTGAACACCGACCGGTCGATGGTCGCGGCGTCCTTCGGCCTGGACGCGCCGGTCGGCCGCGGCGGCGAGCACGGGATGGCGCTGGTCGACTGCACGGGCGTCGACCGGGGCGTGCGCGCCGAGGCCGGCGTGCTGCGCGGGCC
>NZ_QWGT01000163.1 GCF_003576405.1 Clavibacter lycopersici | reverse complement strand
GGCGATGCGCACCTCGGCGCGGTGCGCGTCCGCCACGGCCCGCACGAGCGCGAGGCCCAGGCCGTGGCCTCCGGCCGTCCGCCGGCGCACGCGGTGGAACGGCTCCGTCAGGAGCGGCACGTCGTCCGCGGGCACGACCTCGCCCGAGTTGCCGACCTCGAGGACGGCTGCCCCGGGGAGGTGGGCGCGCGTCGTGACGCGGATCCACCCGCCCGGCACGTTGTGCACGACCGCGTTGCGGACGAGGTTGCCCACCAGGTGGTCGATCAGTCGCGCGTCGCCGGAGACCACGACCGGGACGGGCGGCAGGTCGGCGGTGACCGTGATGCCGGCCCGCGCGCATGCGTCGGCCTCGGCGCGGAGGGCAGCAGCCACCCGGGCGGACAGGTCGACGGCCTCGTCGCTCCGCGGCTCGCGGGCAGCGGCCAGCTCGAGGAGCGCGGTGGTGGTGCCGGTCATCGCGTCGACCGTGCGCAGCAGGCCCTCGAGGGTCGCCCGCGACCCGGGGTCGCGCTCGGTGCGCAGCGCCACCTGGATCACCGTCTTCATCGTCGCGAGCGGCGTGCGCAGCTCGTGCGAAGCGTTGGCGGCGAAGAGCGCGCGGCTCGTGAAGGCCGCCTCGAGCCTGGCGACCATCCCGTCGAAGGTGTCGGCGAGGGAGCGGATCTCGTCGTGCGGCCCCGACATGCCGATCCGCGTGTCGAGGGTCGTCTCGTCGACCTCGCGGGCCATGCGGTCGAGCTCCTGGAGGGGGCGCAGCAGGCGGCCGGCGAGGAGCCAGCTCGCCAGGCCGCCGAGCGCGGCGATCACGACGACCGTCCCGGTCGCGACCTGGTACAGCACGGCGATGTTCGCGCCGTTCATGATGCGGACGGTCGCCTGCACCGCGAGGATCATGGCGATGCCGGTGACGACGATCAGGCCCGTGTAGGCGAGGGCGAGGCGGTTCCGGACGCTCGGCCCGCGTCGCCGCTCAGGGCCGCCGGGCGGCATCCGCGTCCCCCGCGCGGTCGGCGATGCGGTAGCCGACGCCCGGGACCGTCTCGAGGGGACCGGGCGCGCCGAGGCGCTTGCGCAGCGTCGAGACGGTGATCCGCACGGCGTTCGTGAACGGATCCGCGTTCTCGTCCCACGCCTTCTCCAGCAGCGCCTCCGCGCTGACCACGCCGCCGTCCGCCTCCATCAGCACGGCGAGCACCGCGAACTCCTTGCGCGCGAGGCGCACCAGGCGGCCGTCGCGGTACACCTCGCGGCGGAACGGGTCGAGCCGGATGCCCGCGCGCTCCCGCACGGGCGGCCGGGCGGTCGGGGTGCGGCGGCCGAGGGCGCGCAGCCGGGCGACGAGCTCCTCGAACTCGAACGGCTTCACGAGGTAGTCGTCCGCGCCGAGCTCCAGGCCGGTGACGCGGTCGGCGAGGGAGGCGGCGGCCGTGAGCATCAGGATCCGCGGGGCGTCCGGCGCGGCGACCAGCCGGCGGCAGACCTCGTCGCCGTGCATTCCCGGCAGGTCGCGGTCGAGGACCACGGCGTCGTACGCGGTCACGGCCGCCTTCTCGAGGGCCTGGTCGCCGTCGCGCGCCACGTCGACGGCGAACGACTCGAGCCGGAGGCCCCTGGCCACGGCGTCGGCGAGGAGCGGCTCGTCCTCCACCAGCAGGATCCTCACGCGCGCTCCGTCCGTCGGGGACCAGTGCACCACACGATCGCCGAGCGGTGCCGGATCACCCGATGAGCGACGGCCGCAGGTCGCGCAGCGTGCGGTGCGACGTGATCCGGATCGCCCCGGCCAGCGCGACCGCGAGGCCGGCGACGAGCCACAGCGCGAGCACGCCCGCGTCCATCGCCGCCTTGCCGAGGTCGCCGCCGTACATGAGCTGGCGGAGCGCATCCACCGCGAAGCTCATGGGCAGCACGTGGTGCAGCGCGGCGAGCGATCCGGGCAGCGTCTGCCAGGGGAACGTGCCGCCCGCGGTCACGAGCTGCACGACCATGAGCACGAGCCCGAGGAACTGGCCGACGCTGCCGAGCAGCACGTTGAGCGCCAGGATGATCGCCGCGAACGTGATCGAGGCGAGCACCATCGTCCCGTACATGGCGAGCGGGTGGGCGATGCGGAAGCCGAGCGCCCCGGCCACGATCGCGTAGAGGCCGGCCATCTGCACGACGCCGAGGAGCGCCGGCGTCAGCCAGCCCGCGAGCGTGATCCGGAGCGGCGCCTTGCGGGCCGTGATGGCGCGGCGCGACAGCGGCTTCACGATGAGGAACAGGGCGTAGATCCCGATCCACGCGGCGAGGCTGATGAAGAACGGCGCGAGCCCGGCGCCGTACTCGCCGGCCTGGGTCACGGCGTCCTGGCGGAGCGCGACGGGATCGCCGATCGTGTCGGCCTGCGCGTCGCGCTGCGAGTCCGTGGACGCGGGGATCTGGTCGAGCCCGGAGTCGAGCCCGTCGCGGAGCTTCGTCGTGCCGTCCTCGAGCGTGCCGAGGCCGGACGCGAGGGAGGTCGCGCCGTCAGCGGCGGAGTGCGCGCCGGATGCGAGGGTCGCGCTGCCGTCGGCGGCCTGCGCGATGCCGGACGCGAGCGCGGGCGACGCCTTCGCGAGCGCATCCGCGCCGTCCGCGACCTGGCGGCTGCCGGTCGCGAGCGTGCCGGCGCCCTGGGCGAGGGAGGCGGATCCGGTCTGCAGCTTCCCGGCGCCGTCGGCGACCTGCGCGCTCCCCTGGGCGACCTGCTCGCTGCCGGCCGCGAGCTGCTGCAGCTGGGTGTCGAGCCCGTCGGTCTTCGCGGCGGCGCCCGTGATGTCGGTGCCGAGCACGTCGAGCTTCGCGAGGGCGGCGTCGATGTCGGCCTGCGGGATCCCGGCGTCCACCATCCGCTGCTGGATCGCGGTGCGGATCGCGGGGACCCGTCCGGCGAGCTGGTCGACGCCCGTGGTGGCGGTGGATCCGAGCGCGGCGATCTGCGCGTTCCCGTCGGCGACCTTCCGCGCGCCCTCGGCGGTCCTCTGCGCGCCCGGGGTGAGCGCGGCGGCGCCCGTGGACAGGTCCGTCGCGCCGGAGGAGAGCGTGGCCGCGCCGTCCGCGACCTGGTCGGCGCCCGCGGCGAGCTGCTGCGTCTGCGCGGGGAGCTGCGCGGTGCCCGATCGGAGCTGGTCGAGGCCTGCGGAGAGCGTGTCCGCCCCCGTCGCGAGCTTCCCGTTCCCGGCGGCGAGGTCGTCGGCGCCGGAGCGCGCGCTGGCCGTGCCGTCGACGAGCTGCTGCGCGCCGGATGCCGCGTCGCCGAGGCTGGAGCGCACGTCCGCGAGGCCGAGGAGGAGCTTGCCCGCGGCCTCGGTGCCGACGCGCGACGCGACCGACTTCGTGATCCGCGCGCCCGCCTGCTGCGCGATGGTCGTGGCGAGGTAGCTGTTGGCGTCGTCGGTGGCCATGACCACGCGCGCCTGCTGCGGATCCGTGCCGGAGGACGACGCGAGCGCGGCGGAGAAGCCGGACGGGATGGTGAGCGTGAAGTCGTAGGTGCCATCCTCGAGGCCCGTGCGCGCCTCGGCGGAGGAGACCTCGTGCCAGTCGAAGGAGGCGTCGTCGAGCACGTCCTTCGCGACGTCGGTGCCGTAGTCGACCGGCTCCCCGTCGACCGTGGTGCCCTGGTCGGCGACGACGAGCGCGGCGGGGACCCTGTCGAGGCTGCTGTACGGATCCTGGTTCGCCCAGAGGTACAGGCCGCCGTAGAGCACGGGCACCAGCACGAGCGCGACGAGCGCGATCTTGGACATGGTGGTGGCGGTGAGGCGCGTCAGCTCGGCGCGCACCAGGGGGATCAGTCTCATCGGGTCGTGCTTCCGTCGTGCGTCGGGGTGGTGGGGAGTTCGAGGGGGGAGTCCGCGGGCAGCGCCGCGATCGCCTCGGCGGCGGCCTCGCTCGTGACGACGAGGACGCCGGTGCCGGACCGCGCGAGGTCGCGGAGGACCCGCATCCACTCGGCGACCGCGCCGCCGTGACGCTCGGGCGAGGTGACGACGACGGCCTCGACGCCCGCGCGCGAGGCGGCGAGAGTCGTGAGGAGGCGGATGCGGGCGACCGCGGGGACCGCCGAGAAGGGCGCGCGGGCGAGGTCGGCCAGCTGCTGGTCGTCCAGGATCACGCCGACCTCGTGCCGGCCGGAGCGGTGCCCGGCGAGGGCGAGCTCCTCGGCGACGACCGCGCGGAGCGTCACGTCGTCGGCGGGCTCGTTGATCCGCGGGGTGTCGACGAGCGCGACCCGCTCGGCGATGCGCGCCGCCACGCCGGCCGAGTCGTCGCCGTCGAGGGCGAGCGTCCCGCCGTCGATGCGCATGCGGCCGGACGCGACGAGCGAGAGGACGGTCGGCCGCAGCTCGGTCTCGGCGACGGCGACCACGGGATCCGGGCCGCCGTAGGAGAGGGAGATCGCGGGCAGGGCGGGCGCGGAGCCGTCGCCCACGCGCGCGTCGGTGAGGGTGACGATCACGACGCGGCCTCCGTGCGGCTCGGCGCGGACACGCGAGGCGCGGCCTCGCGGAGCTCCGGGGTCGCGGCGATGAGTGCGCCGGCCGCGCGCCAGTCGAGGCCGCAGAGGGCGAGCGAGGTGAGGATCACCAGCGAGTGGCCCTCGGCGCGGCCGATGTCGCTGCGCGTCGCCTCGTCGAGCACCGCGAGCGCGCCGCCCTCGACGAGCCGGGCGAGCGTCGGCGCGGGGATGTCGTCGCGCAGCTCGCCTGCCGCGATGCCCCGCTCGACCACCCGCTGCAGCTCGGCGCGCAGCGGCGCCAGCTCGGTGGCGACCTCGCGCGCGAGCGGTCCGCGGACGGCGACCCGGGCCATCACGCGCACCTGCTCGACCTCGGCCCAGAGGCGGGCGCCGATGAGGGCGACGTGGATCCGGCTGTCGTCGTGCGTGATCCCCGCCAACGACTCGACGATGCGCCGGGCGCCGCGCTGCAGCACCTCGCGCACGAGGTCGTCGCGCGTGGCGAAGTGCCCGTACACGGCGCGGCGGCTGAGGCCCGCGGCGGTGGCGATGGTCTCGAGGGACGCGTCCGGGTCGCGGTCGAGCGCGACCACGGCCGCGTCGAGGAGCGCCTGGCGGTTCGTCGCGGCGTCCTTGCGGGGCGCGCGTGCGGAGGCGAGGGAGGTCATGCGACCAGGGTAGTGATCCTGCACACGCGTGTGCAACATCAGTTCGGCGGGCTCCCAGCCCCGACGGCGCCCGCCGCCCGGATCAGCTGCGCAGGGTCACGCTCGGCAGCTCGCCGAACGCCTCCGCGTACGACGCCGCGAACCGGCCGAGGTGCGCGAAGCCCCACTCCTCGGCGACGCTGCGGACGGTCGTGGTGGTGGGCATCGCGTCCAGGAGCTGAGCGCGCACCCGGCGCAGGCGGATCCCGCGCAGGTACTCGGTGGGCGTCTGGCCGTGGTGGCGGCGGAGGGCGAGCTGGAGGACGCGCGTCGAGATGCCCGCGGCGGCCGCGGCCTCGGCGGGCGTGATGGGCAGGTGCGCGTTGTGGTGCAGGTACTCGACGGCCACGCGGATGTGCGCCATGCGCGGCGCCCGCAGCTCGGCCGGCATCTCCACGTCGTCCCAGGGGAAGAGGCGGAGGGTGGCGCGGGCGAGCGACAGGTCGGCCTCGAGGCGCAGGAGGGGCGACGCGTCCGGATCCGTGATGACGGGCGCCGCGGCGGCGACCGCCTGCCGCCAGATGGCGGCCGTCTTGGCGGTCGGCGCGTTGCGGTGCTCGAACAGCAGCGGGCGCGCGGGTCCGTGGTGGAACTCGGTCGCGGTCTGCTCGAGGAAGCCCGCGTCGAGGTGGACGCAGTTCTGCCGGGTGGCGGTCGCCTGGTACTGGAACGGGCGGCCGGTGGGGAAGAGGAACGGGAGCTGTCCGCGGGAGGCGACCGCGCGGGATCCGCGGTCGACGGTGATCTGCCCCTCGAGGAACCAGGTGACCACGTGCTCGGGCCGCTGGGGGCTCTCGGCCCACTGCGTGCCCGTGATGCGCGAGGTGCGGAGCGTGACGCGGTCGCCGCCGAGCATCGCGTACCGGTAGGAGAAGGTGTTCGTGCGGCGGTCGGGGGCGAAGCGGATCCCCTCGAGCACGGCCCCGAAGCTCGCGGTGGCCTCGTCGATGTCGGCGCCGGACATCACCGCGCGGACGAAGGGCTCGGCCGGGGCGTCGGCGGGAGCGGGAGCGGTGGCGGCCGCCACGTCAGCGGGGGCCGCGGGAGCACCCGCCGTCGCAGCGGCAGCGGAGGCGTCGGCGGCGGCCATGCCCATGACGGCTGCACCCGCTCCGGCGACGAGCGAGAGCGATCCCGTACCCAGCGACGCGGTGTCGGGTGCGGCCTCTG
>NZ_QWGT01000162.1 GCF_003576405.1 Clavibacter lycopersici | reverse complement strand
CCGGCCGCGGTCGGCGGCCCGGTGCGCGTGGGCATGTCCGGCCGCGGCATCCGCCCGCCCCGGTACATCCGCCCGCGCGGCGCGCGCTGCGGCGTCTTGTGCGCGGTGGATCCGCCCGCGAGCAGCGCCCGCAGCGGGGAGAGCGTGTCGTTCGTGACGAGGCCCGCCCACACCAGGTCCCACAGCGCCGTGACGAGCGCCGTGTCGTCCGTGGATCCGACGGCGTCGCTCAGCTGCCGGAAGAAGTAGCCCCCGCCCGTGCCGAGCGTGGTGAGGACCTCGCGCTGCAGCTCGTCGGTGTCGTGCGCGTCGGGCTCGGGCAGCGTGAGGGCGACCTGGTCGGCGAGGTGCAGGCTGACCCAGCCGTCGGCGCCCGCGAGCGTGCCGGCGCCCGACCAGATGACCTCGCCCGTGGAGGTCAGCTCGTCGAGCATGGCGGGCGTGTAGTCGCGCACGCGGGCGGGCAGCACGAGCGTCTCCCACGCGGATGCGGGCACGGGCGCGCCCGCGAGCTGCTCGACGACCTGCAGCACGCCGTCGACCCCGCGCAGCCCGCGCTCGCGATCGGCGCCGGCCACGTGCTGCCAGGCCGGCAGGAACCGGGCGAACGCCGCCTGCTCGACCGGTTCGACCTCGCTGCGGAGCGCGGCGAGCGACCGGCTGCGGAGGCGCCGCAGCACCTCGACGTCGCACCACTCGCTGCCGGAGGCGCCCGGCCGGAACTCGCCCTCGACGACGCGCCGCTGCGCGCCGAGCCGGGCGAGCGTGTCGGCGATGACGGCGGAGCCGAGCCCGATGGCGGTGGCGGCATCCGCGATGGTGAAGGGCCCGTGGGTGCGCGCGTACCGGCCGACGAGGTCGCCGAGCGGATCCGCCACGGGCTCGACGAACGCGAGCGGTGTGCCGATCGGCAGCGGCACCCCGAGGGCGTCGCGCAGCCGGCTCGCGTCCTCGATGGCGGCCACGCGGGCCCGCCCGCCGAACGAGACGCGGAGCGCGCGCCTGCCCGCGACCAGCGCGTCGAGGTGGTCCCCGGCGGATCCGGCCTCCTCGGGCTCGAGGCGCGCGGCGACCTCCTCGGCGTCGAGCGGCCCGAGGATCCGCAGCAGGTCGGCCACGCCCTCGAGGCCCTTCGCGCGCCGGTCGGGCGCGGTGCGCTGCAGCTCCAGCTCGGTGCGCGCGATGACCGCCGGATCCAGCAGCTCGCGCAGCTCCGCCCGGCCGAGCAGCTCCGAGAGCAGGCCCGCGTCGAGCGACAGCGCGGCGGCCCGGCGCTCGGCGAGCGGGCTGTCGCCCTCGTACATGAACGCGCCGACGTAGCTGAACAGGAGGCTGCGCGCGAACGGCGACGCGTCCTCCGTCGTGGTCTCGACGATCTTGATGCGCCGGGCCTCGATGTCCTTCGCGAGCGACGTGAGCGCGGGCAGGTCGTAGACGTCCTGCAGCACCTCGCGCACGGTCTCGAGCACGATGGGGAACGCGGGGAACTTCCGCGCGACGTCGAGCAGCTGCGACGCGCGCTGGCGCTGCTGCCAGAGCGGCGAGCGGCGGCCGGGGTTGTAGCGGGGGAGCAGGAGCGCGCGGGCGGCGCACTCGCGGAACCGCGACGCGAACAGGGCGGATCCGCCGACCTCGCGCGTGACGATCGCATCCAGCTCGTCCGGCTCGAACACGAAGAGGTCCGCTCCCGGCGGCTCGCCGTCGGTCTCGGGGATGCGCACGACGATGCCGTCGTCGTTGGCCATGGTGGCGCCGTCGATGCCGTACAGCTCGGTGACGCGTGCGCCGACCGCGAGCGCCCACGGCGCGTGCACCTGCATCCCGTAGGGCGAGTGCAGCACCACGCGCCAGTCGCCCAGCTCGTCGCGGAACCGCTCCACCACGAGGGTGCGGTCGTTCGGGACGTGGCCGGTGGCCTTCTTCTGGTCGTCGAGGAACGCGAGCAGGTTGTTGACGGCGCGGTCGTCGAGGCCCACGCGGCCGGCCCTGGCCCGGGCGTCGTCCACCGCGGATCCGGACAGCTCCCGCACGAACGCCCCGATGGCGCGCCCGAGCTCGAGCGGCCGGCCGAGCCCGTCGCCCTTCCAGAACGGCAGCTTGCCGGGCTCGCCGAAGGCGGGCGTCACCAGCACGCGGTCGTGCGTGATCTCCTGGATCCGCCAGCTCGTGGCCCCCAGCGCGAACACGTCGCCGACGCGCGACTCGTAGACCATCTCCTCGTCGAGCTCGCCCACGCGCGACGCCTTCTCGCCGACCATGAACACGCCGAAGAGGCCGCGGTCGGGGATGGTGCCGCCGGAGGTGACCGCGAGCCGCTGCGCCCCGGGCCGCCCCTCGATGGTCCCCTCGTCGCGATCCCACACGATGCGCGGCCGCAGCTCCGCGAACTCGTCGGACGGGTAGCGGCCGCTCAGCAGGTCGAGCGTGGCCTCGTACGCGGAGCGCGGCAGCGTCGCGAACGGCGCGCTCCGCCGCACGATGTCGAACCACTCCTCGACGCCCAGCGGCTCGAGCGCCACGGCCGCGACCGTCTGCTGCGCGAGCACGTCGAGCGGGTTGGCGGGCACGCGCAGCGACTCGATCTGCCCGCTCGCCATGCGCTCGGCGGCGACGGCCGAGTGGATGAGGTCGGCCCGGTGCTTGGGGAAGATGACGCCGCGCGAGACCTCGCCCACCTGGTGCCCGGCGCGGCCGACGCGCTGCAGCCCGCTCGCGACCGACGGCGGCGCCTCGACCTGCACGACGAGGTCGACGTCGCCCATGTCGATCCCGAGCTCGAGGCTCGAGGTGGCGACCACGCAGCGCAGCCGGCCGGACTTCAGGTCGTCCTCGATGAGGGCGCGCTGCTCCTTCGACACGGAACCGTGGTGCGCCTTGGCGAGCACGGGATCAGCACCCTCCATGCTCCCGGCCTGCGCCATGAGCTCGGCCGGCGGGCGCGCGGGTGCGCGACGCGTGGCCGAGAAGGCGGTGGCGTCCACGGCGCGCGACGACCCGGATCCGGCGGCGGCACCCGCCAGCACCGGCACGGCGACGGCGGTCGCGGGCGCTTCGGCGGATCCGCTCACGACCGCGTTCCCCTCCGCGTCGATCCGCCCGTCCTCGATGCGGGCCGTGTAGATCTCGTTGAGCCGGGCCGTGAGCCGCTACGCCAGCCGCCTGCTGTTCGTGAAGACGATGGACGACGTGTGCTGCAGCACGAGGTCGACGATGCCCTCCTCCACGTGCGGCCAGATGGATCCCTGCTGCGGCGCGTCCCCCTGCGCCGCCGACCCCTCGAGCGGCGCGGTGGTGCCGAGCTCGGTCATGTCGTCCACCGGCACGATGACCCGCAGGTCGAACTCCTTGGTGTTCCTCGGCGACACGATGGACACCGGCGAGCGCCCGCCGAGGAACCGGGCCACCTCCTCGGGCGGCCGCACGGTGGCCGACAGCCCGATGCGCTGCGCGGGCTTCTCCAGCAGCGCGTCGAGCCGCTCGAGCGAGAGCGCGAGGTGGCTGCCGCGCTTGGTGGCGGCGACCGCGTGCACCTCGTCGACGATGACCGTCTCGACCCCGGCCAGCGTCTCGCGCGCGGCCGAGGTGAGCATGAGGAACAGCGACTCGGGCGTGGTGATGAGGATGTCGGGCGGAGTCTTCGCGAGCGAGCGCCGGTCGGCCGCCGGGGTGTCGCCGGAGCGCACGCCCACCGTGACCTCGGGCGGGTCGGCCCCCAGCCGCTTCGCCGTCTGCACGATGCCCACGAGCGGGGACCGCAGGTTCCGCTCGACATCGACAGCGAGGGCCTTCAGCGGGGAGATGTAGAGGACGCGCGTGCGTCGCATCGGATCCTCCGGCGCGGGCCGCGAGGCCAGCCGGTCGATCGACCACAGGAACGCCGCGAGCGTCTTGCCCGACCCGGTGGGCGCCACGACGAGAGCGTGCGACCCCTTCTGCACGGCCTCCCACGCGCCGACCTGCGCGGGCGTGGGGCCGGGGAACGCGCCCTCGAACCACTCCCGGGTGGCCGGGGAGAAGCGCGCGAGGACGGGATCCATCTGCTCATCCTCCTCCGGACCACCGACAATGCGCCGCGCAGGAGTCCGGCCCGACGTCCGGCGGACGACGGCCGCGCGAGCGGCCGCGCGTCAGCCCGCGTGCTCCCGGATGAACGCCGACACGTCCCGCAGCTCGGCCGCCGAGACCGAGTGCGGCAGGTCCTCGTAGATGCGCTCGGTGAGGTCGGTGTGGTCGCCGATCCAGTCGCGCGTGCGGGCGACGGCGTCGTCCGGGATCACCTGGTCGGCCGTGCCGCGTCCCCAGAAGACCGGCGTGCGGTCCTCCTCGAGCGCCTCGTCGCCCGCGTGCTCCCCGCGCACCGAGAACCCGCTGAGCTGCACGGCGTACGCGAACCGGCCGGGCGCGAGCCGCAGCAGCTGCAGCGCGGTGGCGCCGCCCTGGCTGAACCCCAGGAGCCCCACCGAGCGCGGCCGCGCGGGCAGCGCGTCGAGCCAGTCGAGCACGCCCTGCGCGGCGGCGTCGGCGGCCGCGGGATCCGGGTCCCCGCGGGATCCGGCCACGATCGGGAACCAGGCGTTTCCGCCCTGCAGCGCGATGGGCCCGCGCAGCGACGCCACGACCGGCCCGAGCGGCAGGTAGGGCGACAGCCCGAAGAGGTCGCCCTCGTGGGATCCGTAGCCGTGCAGCAGCACGAGCAGCGGGCGGTCGGCGAGCTCGGCGGACGAGGCCGACCAGAGGACGGCGTCGGGATCCAGCGGGAGAGCGGTCACGGTGTCCTCTTCGGTGGGGTGCGGGTCGTCCGGGGCGCCCATCCTCGCACCCGTCCCCGGCAGCGGGTCCCGCACCCGCCCGTCAGCCGGTCCGCGCGCCGGGTGGTCGGCGCGCTCCGGCCGTGGGTGACAATGGACCATGACCGTTCGCACCCCGGACCCGAACATCCCCGACCCGAACTCCGGCTGGCTGTCGGACGTGGAGCTGGCGCAGATCCGGCAGCGGCTGCCCCTGCTCTACGTGGAGGCCGTGCCCGTGCGGGTCGACGGCATGGGCCGGGTCAAGGACATCGGCGTGCTGCTGCGGGCCACGGTCACCGGGCAGATGACGCGCATGCTCGTCTCCGGCCGCGTGATGTACGGCGAGACCCTGCGCGACGCGCTGTTCCGCCACCTCGAGAAGGACCTCGGGCCGATGGCGTTCCCGCAGCTCCCCGCGAGCCCGACGCCGTTCTCGGTCGCCGAGTACTTCCCGTTCCCCGGCGCGAGCCCGTACACCGACGACCGGCAGCACGCCGTCTCGCTCGCCTACGTGGTGCCGGTCACCGGCACGTGCGATCCGCGCCAGGACGCCCTCGAGATCACGTGGATGACGCCCGAGGAGGCCGCGTCCGACGCGGTCTCGGCCGACATGGAGGGCGGCCGCGGCGCGCTCCTCCGCGCGGCCCTCGCCTCGGTGGGCGTGCTGCCCTAGCGGACCTGCTACCCGAGCGGACGCGCCGCCCGGACGGCGATCGGCCCGCGCCGAGGGCGCGGGCCGATGGTGATGCCGAGGGCCGGCTCAGACCGCGGCGGCCCGCTCCGCGAACTCCGGCGGCTCCAGGTAGTGCCGACGGAGGTCCTCGAAGGCCTGGCTCGCGCCCGCCCCCACGCCGTAGCAGCGCTGCACGTGCAGGCCGTCCATGGCCGAGAGCACGACCGCGGCCGCGGCGGCCGGGTCGAGGTGCGGGTCGATGAGGCCGCGCGCCTGGTCGACGATGACCCCGGAGGTGATGCGCTCGAGCTCGCGGGCGCGGCGCTCGCGGAAGAGCTCGTGCAGCGGGTGCCCGGCGGCCGACGCCTCCGACGAGACGACGGCGATGACGCGCGTGAGGCACGCGCTCTGCTCGCCGTCGGCGATGACGACGGCCGCGTGCTCCGCGACGCTGCGCGGCCGGTGCAGCTCGATGGCGGCGGCGAGGCGCTCCTCACGGCGCTGCAGCACGGCGAGGAGCAGCTCCTCCTTCCCGCTGAAGTGGTGCAGCAGGCCGGCGGGCGTGATCTCCGCGCGGGACGCGATCTCGCGCAGGGAGCTGCTGCGGTACCCCTGCTCGGCGAACACCTCGATGGCGGTGCGGATGAGGAGCTCCCTGCGCTCCAGGCCCTTGCGGTAGGGGCCACGGGTGGCGAGGGCGGCGCGAGTCATTCGCACACCGTAACCGGATGCGGCGCGGCGTCCCCGCGACCGTCCCCAGGTGGTGCCTCAGCTGCGGGGACTCGGGGCACGGACGCGTCGTCGCGTGTGCGGGCGTGGACGACGGAGGGCCCCCGTCCACGGACGGGGGCCCTCGATGCCGTGCCGGCGCGCGATGCGCGCCGTGCGGTCTAGCGGCCGCTGCTCACGCGGCGGTGGGTGCGCTCGCGGCCACCGGCCGAGGCGCC
>NZ_QWGT01000161.1 GCF_003576405.1 Clavibacter lycopersici | reverse complement strand
GTCGGCGACCGCGGCGGACTGGTCTCCGGCGGGCAGGCGCAGCGCATCGCCCTCGCGCGGGCCCTGCTCGCCGACTTCCCGGTGCTGGTGCTCGACGAGCCGACCGCGGACGTGGACGCCGACCGGGCCCGCGCCGTGCTGCGCGACGTGCTCACCGCCGCCCGCGACCGCGGTCGCGGCGTGCTCCTGCTCACGCACACGGACGTGCCGGACGACCTCGTCGACCGCACGGTGGAGCTGCGGGTCGCGGCGGACGGGATCCGGATGGGCTGAGGCGCCCTCCTCAGCCCGCGGGCAGCTCGCGCCGCAGCGCGTCCAGTCGGGTGCGCCAGGCGCGCACCCGGCCGGGCTCGGCAGCGGTGGCCGGCCCGTCGATCCAGCCGCGCACCAGCCGGATCCCGTGCAGAGCGCTCACCGCCCACACCTCGCGCCCGTCGAGATCGGCGGGCCGGGCGCGCTCGTGCAGCACGTCCACGCCGAGGGCCGTGGCCAGCGCGACGATGCTGCGCTCGGTGACGCTCGGGATCCGCGGCACGTCGCCCTCGACCACCGCCAGGGCATCGCCGTGCCACCACAGGATCGCGCTGTACGCGCCCTCCACGATCGTGCCGTCGTCGGCGAGGATCACGGCCTCGCCCGCGCCGTGCCGGGCGGCCCGGCTGCGCAGGGCGCCGAGCGCGTGCAGGTCGGGTCCCTTCACGCGCGGCATGGTGCGCGGATCCGGCCCGTCGTGGTCGCGGAGCACGACCGACGCCGTGCGCTCCGGCGCGGGGCGGACGATGAGGCGCGCGACGTCGCCGTCGGGTCCCCGGAGCGCCTCCACGCGCGGGAACCAGGCGCCGTCGCGGGGGAGGGCGGCGACCGCGGCGTCGAGGAAGGCGGCGGGATCCGGCACCGCGGCGGACCGCAGGCGCAGCGAGGCGAGGAACCGCTGGCGGTGGACGTCGAGCGCGAGGACGCGCCCTGCGTCGACGAGGAAGGAGTCGGCGGCGAGCACCCGGTGCCCGGCCGGTCGCGTCTCCTCGGCCCCTCCACCGGCGGGATCCGCGGCGCCCGGCGCCCAGCCGGACGCGGTCCACCGGAGGATCGTCTCGGAACTCATACCCTTGAGGCTAGGCGGCCGCCGGGGGCGCTCACGACACCGGGAGGCCGAGCATGCACGAGCCCGACGCGCGCGCCGCGCGGCCGGTCGTCGGCCGACGGCTGGGCCGATGGCACGATCCGCAGGACGTCTTCCTCGCGCTCTTCGCGGACGGGTCGGCGGGCGACGTCGCCTGGCTCGACGACTCGGCGGGGGAGGGCTGGAGCTACCTCGCGGCGTCCGCCGGCACCGTCTCGGAGTGGCCGCGGGGCGTGTTCGCGGGGCTCGCCGATCTGCTGCCCGCGGCACCGGCCGTGGGGGACGCCGGGCCGCCCGCAGCGTCCGACGACGCCCTCCCTGCCGGCCTCGCGTTCCGGCTGGGGCTCGTGGGCTGGATCCCGTACGACGCCTGGACGGAGGCCGTCCCGCTGCACCACGCCCCGCCGTCCGCGTCCGGACCCGCCGACGCGCCGGCCGCCGGCCCCGTCCCGGCCGCCGCGCTCCGCGTCGACCGCCTCCTCGCCTTCGACCACGCGGCCGGGGAGGTCTGGGCCGTGGCCCGCGCGGGGGATCCGTGGCCGCACGCCGTCGAGGAGCAGCTCGCCGACGTCGTCCGGCCGGGCGCCGCTCCCGTGGCGCAGGACGGCACCGATGCCCACGGCGACGCCGCCCCCGCCTGGCGCCACGACGACGCCGCCTACCTCGACCTCATCCGCTCCTGCCAGGAGTCCATCCGCGCCGGCGACGCCTACCAGCTGTGCCTCACCAACAGCGCGGTCGTCCCCGGCACCGTCGACCCCGTGCGCGTGCACCTCGCGCTGCGCGCCCTGAGCCCGACCCACCACGGCGCCTTCCTGCGCGCGGGCGGGACGGTGCTCGTGAGCGCGTCGCCCGAGCGGTTCGTCGAGGTCGACGCGCACCGCACGCTCCGCACGCTGCCGATCAAGGGCACGCGCCCACGGCACGCGGATCCTGCCGCCGACGCCCGGGCGCGCGCGGAGCTCCTCGCGAGCGAGAAGGAGCGCGCGGAGAACGTCATGATCGTCGACCTCATGCGCAACGACCTCAGCCGCGTGTGCGTGCTGGGGTCCGTCCGCGTCACGAGCCTCTTCGCCGTGGAGGCCTACGCGCAGGTGCACCAGCTCGTCAGCCGCGTCGAGGGCGAGCTCGCCCCGGGGATCTCGGCCGTCGACGCCGTGCGGGCCCTGTTCCCGGCCGGATCCATGACGGGCGCCCCGAAGTCCGCGGCCGTCGGCATCCTGCAGGCGCTCGAGCGCGGGCCGCGCGGCGTCTACGCGGGCGCGTTCGGCTGGTTCGGCGACGACGGCCGCGTCGACCTCGCCATGGTGATCCGCTCCGTCGTCGTGACGGACGGGCGCGCCACGGTCGGCGCCGGCGGCGGGATCACGGCGCTCTCCGTCCCCGAGGAGGAGCTGGAGGAGGTCCGCGTGAAGGCCGCACCGCTCCTGGCCGCGGTCCGCGCGGGCCGCCTTCCGTCATCGCCACGCCGCCCCGACGCGCCGCATCCGTCCCTCCCCAGGGCGCGCCGCGACGCGTGAAGGGCGCACCTTCCACGGGTTCGGGAGCGACCCGGCCGGTTCACTAGTCTTGTCGAGGCCTTCACGGCCGCGACCCCCGCACCGAATCGAGAGCGCCCTTGGCACACGAGACCCCCGACACCCCCGGCGAGACCTACGACTTCCGCGCCATCGAGGCCGAGTGGTCGGAGGTCTGGGAGCGCGAGCAGCCGTTCCGCACGCCGGAAGCGAGCGACAGCCGCCCCCGCAAGTACATCCTCGACATGTTCCCGTACCCCTCGGGCGACCTCCACATGGGTCACGCCGAGGCCTTCGCGCTCGGCGACGCGGTGGCGCGCTACTGGCGCCAGCAGGGCTTCAACGTCCTGCACCCCATCGGCTGGGACTCCTTCGGCCTGCCCGCCGAGAACGCGGCCATCAAGCGCGGGGTCGACCCGCGCGAGTGGACCTACGCCAACATCGACCAGCAGAAGCGCTCCATGAAGCGCTACGGCCTCTCCTTCGACTGGGAGCGCGAGCTCCACACGAGCGACCCCGAGTACTACAAATGGAACCAGTGGCTGTTCCTCAAGATGCACGAGAAGGGCCTCGCCTACCGCAAGGACAGCTGGGTCAACTGGGATCCGGTGGACCAGACCGTGCTGGCGAACGAGCAGGTCCTGCCGGACGGCACGTCCGACCGCTCGGGCGCCGTGGTCGTGAAGAAGAAGCTCACGCAGTGGTACCTGCGCATCACCGACTACGCCGACCGCCTCATCGACGACCTCAACCAGCTCGAGGGCACGTGGCCGGCCAAGGTCCTCAGCATGCAGCGCAACTGGATCGGCCGCTCGATCGGCGCGGAGGTCGACTTCGTCGTCGAGGGCCGCGACGAGCCCGTCACGGTCTTCACCACCCGTCCGGACACGCTGCACGGCGCCACCTTCATGGTCGTCGCGCCCGACAGCGACCTGGCGGCGGAGCTCGTCGAGGGCGCGTCCGAGGAGATCCGCGCGGACTTCCGCGGCTACCTCGAGCGCACGCAGCGCCTCAACGAGATCGAGCGCTCCACGACCGACCGCCCGAAGACCGGCATCCCGCTCGGCCGCACGGCGATCAACCCGGTCAACGGCGAGCGGATCCCCGTCTGGGCCGCCGACTACGTGCTCGCCGACTACGGCACCGGGGCGGTCATGGCCGTGCCCGCGCACGACCAGCGCGACCTCGACTTCGCGCGTGCGTTCGACCTGCCGGTGCGCGTGGTGGTCGACACCACGCAGCCCGTCACGGGCGCCATCCGCATCATCCCGGAGGACGGCGAGCTGCCCGACCTCGAGGAGGTCCTGCCCGGCCGCACGGGCGTCGCGCTGCCCGGCGAGGGCCGCCTCATCAACTCCGGATCGCTGAACGGCCTGAGCAAGCAGCCGGCCATCAAGCGCGTCATCGAGCAGCTGGAGGCGGAGGGCCGCGGCCGCGCCGCGAAGAGCTACCGGCTGCGCGACTGGCTCATCTCGCGCCAGCGCTTCTGGGGCACGCCCATCCCCATCGTGTACGACGCTGACGGCACCGAGATCCGCGTGCCGGAGGACCAGCTGCCCGTGCGCCTGCCGGACACCGCGGGCCTCGACCTCACGCCCAAGGGCAAGTCGCCGCTCGCCGCCGCCACCGAGTGGTCGAACGTGCCGAGCCCCGTCGATGGCAGCCCGGCCACGCGCGACCCCGACACCATGGACACGTTCATGGACAGCTCCTGGTACTGGCTGCGCTTCCTGTCGCCGAACGACGACACGAAGGCGTTCGACCCGGCCGACGCCGACCGCTGGGCGCCCATCGACCAGTACGTGGGCGGCGTGGAGCACGCGATCCTGCACCTGCTGTACTCGCGCTTCATCACCAAGGTCCTGTTCGACCTCGGCTACGTCACCTTCACCGAGCCGTTCAGCGCGCTGCTCAACCAGGGCATGGTGCTCTCCGGCGGCAGCAAGATGTCGAAGAGCAAGGGCGGGGTCGACCTCGGGAGCGAGATGGACCAGCACGGCGTCGACGCCATCCGCCTGACCATGGCCTTCGCCGGCCCGCCCGAGGACGACATCGACTGGGAGGACGTCTCCCCGTCCGGCTCCGCGAAGTTCCTGGCGCGCGCCTGGCGGCTCACGGGCGACATCACGAGCGCGCCCGAGGTCGAGTGGAAGACGGGCGACGAGGCGCTCCGCCGCGTCACCCACCGCTTCCTCGCCGAGGCGCCGGGCATGCTCGAGGCGTTCAAGTTCAACGTCGTCATCGCGCGCACGATGGAGCTCGTCAACGCCATCCGCAAGACCATCGACCAGGGACCAGGCGGCGGGGACGCGGCCGTGCGCGAGGCGACGGAGGTCGTCGCCGTAGCGCTCAGCCTGTTCGCGCCGTACACCGCGGAGGACATGTGGAAGCGCCTCGGCCGCGAGGGCTCCGTGGCGTTCGCGGGCTGGCGCAAGCCCGAGCGCAACCTGCTCGTGCAGAGCACGGTCACGGCCGTGGTCCAGGTCGACGGCAAGGTGCGCGACAAGCTCGAGGTCGACGCGAAGATCGGCGCCGACGAGCTCGAGGCGCTGGCGCGCGAGACCGCGGGGGTCAAGAGGTCGACCGCGGGTCGCGCCATCGACAAGGTCATCGTCCGCGCGCCCAAGATCGTGAGCATCACCACCACGCCCGCTCCCTGAGGGGCGGTCCACGCGCCCACGGCGCGATGACGCGAGGGCGGTCCGGCGACGGGCCGCCCTCGCTCCATCCCAGGGTGGATCCGGGCGGGCGATCCCCAGACCTCGGCTCGGACGACCGGCGTCCGCGCGCGCCGTCTACCGTGCCCGCATGCGCCCCCTCCACCGTCCCCGTCCCGGACCCGACGCCGGCGAGCAGCCGGGATGGGCGGGCGGGGGATGGCCGGCCGATGCGGCGTGGCCGTCGGATGCCGACCCGGACCCGCGCGCGCCGCGTGCGGACGACCCGTACGGCGACGACGGCGCCGTGGTGCGCGAGCCCGACGATCCCGCCGGCGCGGATCCGCTGCCCGGGCGAGGGGTCCGCGTGCGGCTCCGCGTCGGCATCGGCGCGGCGGTCGTGCTGGTCGGCGCGGCCCTCGTCGTGACGATCCTCGTCACCGCCGTCCAGCAGGCGGGCGGGGCGTCCGCGTCTGCGCCCGCGGCATCACGTCCCAGCGCCGCAGCCCACGGCACGCGCGCGGACGACGACGCACCGGACGGCTCCGACGACGGCGACGGGGCCGCGGATCCCGCGGGAGCGTCATCGGACGCCACGTCCGACACCGCCGGCACAAGCGGGAGCGGAGGATCCCCTGACGGCGCGCGCACGCCCATCTACGTGCACGTCGTCGGCGCGGTCGTCTCCCCGGGCCTGTTCCCGCTGGCGCCGGGGAGCCGCGTCGTCGACGCCCTCGCCGCCGCGCACGGCTTCGCCGACGGCGCGGACACCGCGGGCGTCAACCTCGCGCGCGTCCTGTCCGACGGCGAGCAGCTCGTCGTCCCGCGCCAGGGGGACGCGCCGGCCTCGCCCGCGACGTCCGGGACCGCCGGTGCCGCGGGAGGGGGCGCGAGCCCGTCGGCACCGGTCGACATCAACACGGCCACGGCCGAGCAGCTGGAGACGCTCCCGCGCGTGGGACCCTCCCTCGCCGCGCGCATCATCGCCTGGCGATCCGCGCACGGGCGCTTCACGCGCGTCGCCGACCTCGGCCGCGTGCCGGGCATCGGCGACCGCACGCTCGCGTCCCTGACGCCGCTGGTCCGGGTGTGACGCGGGCGTCCGCGGCCGACGGCGGCCGGCGTC
>NZ_QWGT01000160.1 GCF_003576405.1 Clavibacter lycopersici | reverse complement strand
GCCCGCGAGGAGCAGCGCGCTCACGCGTCGACCCCGGCGGGTCCGGTCCCGGCACGCGACGCCGCGCGCCGCATCTCCGCGGCGAGCGCCGGGTTCGGGTACTCGGCGCCGTGCTCGAGCTCGTGCAGCACGCGCTCGAACACGTGCGCGGGCTTGTTCTGGCTGAGCTTCGCCTTGGCGACGACGCGGGTGGCGACGAGGCGGAGGCCGACCGTGCCCGCGCTGATCCGGGCGGCGTAGGCCGCGTCCTCGACCGTGCCCGCCATGCGACGCGGCTCCGGCATGCGGTCCTCGAAGCGGTCCACCAGCTGCCCGAGCACCCGCAGGTTCTCCTCGGGGCTCAGGATCTCGACCCGGCACGTGAGGTGCGCGCTGATGTGGTTCCAGGTGGGCACGGCCGGGTCGGCGTCGTACCAGCCGGGCGACACGTAGCCGTGCGGGCCCTGGACGATGACGAGCACCTCGCCGTCGGCGCCGTCGCGCTCGCCCAGCTCGTGGATGCGCTCGTCGGGGCGGCCCACGTGGGTGAGGAGCGTGAGGTCGTCGCGGTCGGGATCCAGCAGCACCGGGTAGTGCGAGGCGACGAGTCCGGCTCCCGTGCCGCTGACGATGGTGGCCCACGGGTTCTCGTCGACGAGGCGGCGGATCTCGGCCACGTCCTCGAGCGCGAACGACGGGTTCTCCCTCACCGGGCGGCCCGCCGCGGGTCGAGGGCGGTCGGGGAGGCGAGGGGCATGACGGGATGCTACCGGCCGCCGCCACCCGCTCCGATCACCACCGGGCGGCCCGGCGGCGGGACGGGCTCAGCGCGCCCGCAGCCCCGGGAACTGGTCGTCGCGCCACTCCCCCGCGAGCCGCTCGCCCGCGTCGGCCGCCTCGACCTCGCGCTGCCGCAGCTCGACGCGCCGGATCTTCCCCGACGCGGTCTTCGGCAGCTCGCCGAACTCGACGCGGCGCACGCGCATGAAGGCCGGGCTCTTCTCCCGCGCGTGCCTCAGCACGGCGAGCGCGGTGTTCGCGTCGGGCTCCCACCCGGCCGCGAGGTGCACGTACGCCTTCGCGACGTTGAGGCGCACGTCGTCGGGCGCGCCCACGACCGCGGCCTCCGCGACGGCCGGGTGCTCGATGAGCACGCTCTCGACCTCGAACGGGGAGACCTTGTAGTCGGAGGACTTGAAGATGTCGTCGGTGCGGCCGATGAAGGTGATCGTCCCGTCGGCGTCGCGCCGGGCGACGTCCCCCGTGTGGAAGTACCCGTCGCGCTGCGACTCGGCGGTGCGGGCGTCGTCGCCGAGGTAGCCGGCCATGAGGTTGACGGGCCGGGTGGTGAGGTCGAGGCAGATCTCGCCCTCGTCCGCGGGCTGGCCGGTGACGGGATCCACGAGCACGAGGTCGACGCCCGGCAGCGCGGTGCCCATGGAGCCCGGCACGACGGGGTCGCCGGGCGCGTTGGCGACGATGGCCGTGGTCTCGGTCTGGCCGTAGCCGTCGCGGATCGTGAGCCCCCACCACTCCTCGATGCGCGCGATGACCTCGGGGTTGAGCGGCTCGCCCGCGGACATGATCTCCCGCAGCCTCCCCGGCCGCTCGCGGATCCCGGCCTGGATGAGCATGCGCCACACGGTCGGCGGCGCGCAGAACGTCGTGACCTCGGCCCGGTCGAGCTGCTCCACGAGCGCGTGCGCGTCGAACCGGGCGTAGTCGTGCACGAAGACGGTGGCCTCGGCGATCCACGGGGCGAAGAAGCAGCTCCACGCGTGCTTGCCCCAGCCGGGCGAGCTGATGGCGAGGTGCACGTCGCCGGGCTGCAGACCCAGCCAGTAGGCGGTCGTGAGGTGGCCGACCGGGTACGAGACGTGCGTGTGCACGACCATCTTGGGCTTCGACGTGGTGCCGGAGGTGAAGTAGACGAGCGCGGGATCCGTGGACGCGACCTCGACGCCCACGCGGTCGGCGGGCGCGTCGTCGGCGTCGCGGTAGTCGGTCCACCCGGCGGGCACGGGCGCGTCCCCGCTGGCGCCGATCGCGATGCGGGTGTACTCCCCCGGCACGTCGTCGAACACGGCCGTGTGGGCGAGGTCGGCGATGACGTGGCGCACGCCCGCGCGCTCCACGCGGTCCGTGAGGTCGGCGGATCCGAGGACGGTGGAGGTGGGCAGGATCACGGCGCCCGCCTTCATGATCGCGAGCATCGTCTCCCACAGCTCCACCCGGTTGCCGAGCATGAGCATGACGTGGTCGCCCTTCCGCACGCCCCGCGCCACGAACCAGGTCGCGACGCGGTCGGAGCGCGTGGCCATCTCATCGAAGGTGACGCTCCGCTCGGATCCGTCGCCCGCCACCACCCGCAGCGCGACCTTCCCGTTGCCGCGCGCGATCTCGTCGAACCAGTCGACCGCCCAGTTGAACGACTCCCCCACGTCCGGCCACCGGAAGCGCTCGACCGCGGCTGTCCGGTCGGTGCGCATCTCCTGCAGGAGGTCACGGGCGGCGCGGTAGGAGGAGTTGGCTCGGGTCATGGGTCCATCCTGCTGCCCGCGCCCGGGTGTCGGCGGCACGGGATCCGCTCGACCGCTCCGGATCGCCGACGGCTCCGAAGCAATCCAGTAGTGCACGAACTCATCTGCGACGGAAGGACGACCGCATGACCGAGATCACCGCCCACCACGGGCTCCTGAAGGACACGAACCTGCACGTCGACGACACCGGGGGCACGGGTCGCCCCGTGGTCCTGATCCACGGCTGGCCGCTCTCCGGCGAGTCGTGGAGCAAGCAGGTGCCCGCGTTCCAGGCCGCCGGCTTCCGCGTCATCACCTACGACCGCCGCGGCTTCGGCCGCAGCGACAAGCCGCTCACGGGCTACGACTACGACACCTTCGCGTCCGACCTCGACGCCGTGCTCACCGAGCTCGACCTCCGCGACGTCACGCTCGTCGGCTTCTCGATGGGCGGCGGCGAGATCGCCCGCTACATCGGGACCCGCGGCGAGGAGCGCCTGCGCAGCGTCGTCTTCGCCTCCGCGGTGCCGCCGTACCTGGAGAAGACCGACGACAACCCCGACGGCCCGCTCACGAAGGACGCCGCCGCCGAGATGACGGCCGGCCTCACCAAGGACGAGGACGCGTTCTACGACGAGTTCACGACCGGCTTCTACTCGGCGAACGGCGTGCTCAAGGTCACCGAGGCCGAGCGCCAGGAGGCCATCGCCCTCGCGCACCAGTCGAAGAAGCACGCGGCGCTCGCGTCGATGGCCGCATTCGCGACCACGGACTTCCGCGACGACCTCACGAAGGTCACCGTGCCGACGCTCGTCATCCACGGCGACAGCGACGCGACCGTGCCGTTCGAGGGATCCGGCGCGCGCACGCACCAGGCCATCACCGGCTCCGAGCTGCACGTCGTGAAGGACGCCCCGCACGGCGTCACGGTCAGCCACCCCGAGGAGTGGAACCAGGCCGTGCTGGAGTTCCTGAAGAAGTAGCACGCACCGTCACGCCGCAGGGGCGCTGGTCCGAGGGGTCAGCGCCCCTGCGTGCGCTTGTACGGCTTCGGCTGGCCCTTGACCACGGGCGCACGGCCCTGGCCCTTCGACGCCTTCGCCTTCCCGCCGGCCGGCGGCTTCGGCGCCTCGGGCGGGGTCGAGGGCTTCGCCAGCTCCTCGAGCGCCTCCTCGTAGGCCAGGCGGCCGGTCTTCGTCAGACGCGTCTCGGTGCTCTGCGGATCGAACACCGCCTTGCCGTAGTGATCCTCGACCGCGCGGATCGACGAGGCGAGCTTCGCGCGCGAGATGCCGAGCTGATCCGCCGCGTTCGGCAGGTGCAGCACCTCGGCCGCGACCACGAAGTGACGCTGGTGGCTGATCTTCACGGGTGGAGCCTCTCGTCGCGGCGGATGCCGGATGTCCCACGGTACAGGCCGGGTCGTGGCCGCCCGGGCGCGCGGGGCCGGGCCGGTAGCGTCGAGGAGGCGGACGGCGCCCACGGGGAGGCACGGAATGGCGGGACTCGAGGTGGTGGCGGCGGTCATGGTGCGCGACGGGCGCGCGCTGGCCTGCCGACGCGCGGCGCACAAGCCGGGTGCGGGCACGTGGGAGTTCCCGGGCGGCAAGGTCGAGCCCGGCGAGACGCCCGAGGCGGCGCTCGCGCGGGAGATCCGCGAGGAGCTCGGCGTCGTCGTGACCGTCGGCGCGCTCGTCGACCGCTCCGAGGTGCCCGTGGGCGACCGGGTGATCGACCTCGCCTGCTACCGCGTGGATCCGGTCGGGCCGCTCCCCACCGCGAGCACCGACCACGACGAGCTGCGCTGGGTGCCGCTCGGCGAGCTGGGCGCGCTCGGCTGGTCGGCGCCGGACCTGCCGGCCGTGCGGCGGCTGGTGGCGGAGGAGTCGTCCGCGTCCGGCGAGCCGGACTGGGTGATCGACCTCTCTGCGCCGCGCCCGCCGCGGGATCCGGAGCACGACCGCCACGCCGCGGCGCTCCAGGAGCTGACGCGGGGGCATCGCGTCGACCTGCCGGTGCTGGAGGACGCCGTCCGCGCCGCGCACCGGGCGGGGCTCGACGAGCACCGGATCGCCCAGGCCGCGGGGCTGACGCTGCAGCACGTGCGCGGGCTCCGGGCCTGACCTCGGCCGTTCCCGTTGACGCTCCTCGCAACGCGGAGCTAATGTAGGTACACCGTGTACGTACTCAATGTCGAGGGTGCGCGCGGGCCCGCCGACGATCAGAGGAGATCCGCCATGGCACCCGAACCCCTACCCACCAGCCGCGTCCCGTTGTTCGACGGGATGAACCGGATCCCCGGCGGGCTCATGCTCATCCCGCTGATCATCGGATCCGTCGTCGGGACCTTCGCGCCCGGCTTCCTCGACCTCGGCAACTTCACCACCGCGCTCTTCCGCGACAGCGCCCTGCCGCTCATCGGCATCCTGATCTTCGCGACCGGCATGCAGATCACCCTCCGCACCTCGGGTCCCGTGCTCGCGACGTCCGGCGTGCTGCTGCTGACGAAGTCGATCATCCCGGCCACGTGCGTCGTGGTCCTCGGCAACCTCGTCGGGCTCGACGGCCTGCTCGGGGTGTCGATCCTCGCCCTGCTCGTGAGCATGGACAACAGCAACGGCGGCATCTGGCTCGCGTTCACCGGCCGCTACGGCCGGGAGCGCGACCGCGGGGCGTACATCGCGAGCGCCGTCAACGACGGACCGTTCTTCTCGCTGCTGTTCCTCGGCGCGGCCGGCCTGGCGGACATTCCGTACACGCTGCTGCTCGCCGCGGTGATCCCGCTGCTGCTCGGCGTGATCGTCGGCAACATGGACGCGAAGTGGACCGAGGTCATGCGCCCGATCCCCAACATGGTCATTCCGTTCTTCGCGTTCGCGCTCGGCACCGGCATCGACCTCGGGAACGTGGTCTCGGGCGGGCTGTCCGGCATCGTGGTCGGCGTCATCGCGACCGTGTTCACCGGCACCGTCGCGTACCTCGGCTACCGCTTCCTGCTGCGCCGCGGCAAGGAGTCGGGCCTCGGCATCGCCTCGGCCACCACGGCGGGCAACGCCATCGCCACGCCCGCGATCGTCGGCGCGGCCGACCCGTCCTTCGCGCCCTACGTCGAGATCGCGACCGCGCAGGTCGCCTCCGCCGTGCTCGTCTCCGCCGTGCTCGCGCCGCTGCTCGCGGCATGGGTCCTCAAGCGCGAGGGCGGCATGAAGTCCATCGCGGACGACCGCGAGCGGGAGGAGACCGCGGCGGTCGCCGCCGCCGAGGCGTCCAGCGCATCTGCCGCCGCCGCAGCCCGCGAGGCACGGTCCGACGACCGCGGGACCCCCGGGGCGGGTCCCGCGTGACGGCCGCCGCATCGCCCGCGATGCCCCTGACGCAGCCGGATCCCGCGACGGCCGTGGGATCCGTGGCCATCGTCGCCGACGACCTCACGGGCGGCAACGACTCCGCCGTGCAGTTCGCCCGCGCCGGGTGGATCGCGCGGCTCGCCCTCGGCGACGCCGCCGAGCAGCACGGAGCGGACGGATCCGTCGTTGCCATCGTCACCGACGCCCGCGCGCTGGCCCCGGAGCGGGCCCGCGAGGCGACCGCGGCCGCCGTGTCCACGGCCGTCGAGAACGGCGACCGCCGGGTCTTCCTCAAGATCGACTCCACCATGCGCGGCTCCGTCGCCGACCAGGTCGACGGCGCGATCCGCGCCTGGAGCGCCCGCGAGGACGGTGCGTTCGCCGTCGTCTGCCCGGCCTACCCGGCGATGGGCCGCACCGTCGAGGCCGGTCGCCTGCTCGTCGACGGCGCGGGCGTCGAGACGACCTCCGTGGGTCGCGATCCCGTGACGCCCGTGCGCACGAGCGCGCTCGCCGAGCTCCTGCCCGGCAGCACGCACCTCGCCGCCGCTCCGCGGGAGGACGCGCGGGCGCTCGCCGAGCGCATCTCGTCCGGCGTCGCCGGCGGCGCGCGCGTCGTCACGGTCGA
>NZ_QWGT01000159.1 GCF_003576405.1 Clavibacter lycopersici | reverse complement strand
GGCGATGCGGGCGCGCTGCTGCGCGCCTGGCTCGCGGACGCGCCGCTGCCGGCGCTGCCGCGGGTGGGGCGGCGCTGAGGCAGCCCATTCGCCGTCGAATCGTTCTTATACTTTGGGCCGATGTATAACGTCGATTCGGCTGCGTGAGCCTGCCGTCGGCATGATCTCGCGCCGGGCCAGCGCAGCGGCCACGTCGCTTCCGAGCTCCACGTCGACGACCCGGTAGCGCGCGGCCTCGCCCTCGATCCACGCGACGATCCCGTGCTCGTCGTCCGCGAATCGCACGCGCGCCGGATCCACCGCGAGGCCGCGCCCATCGGCCTTCAGCACGGCCTCGATGCGCACCCACCCCGCGAGCGTCACGCCGGCCGGCGCCTCCCGGCCGCGCGGCTCAGCGTCGATCCCGATCGGGCCGTCGGTGCTGACCGCGACCACCACCGCATCCCCCGCGTGCGCGACGCTCGCGTGCAGGCCGTCGAGCGCCCGGGATCCGCCGAGCATCGGCCGTCCGTGCGGCCCGCCGCAGGTCGCGCACCGGGCGCGGACGGTGACGTCGGCGGGATCCGCGCCGGTGATCTCCGCGGCGAGTGCGCGCAGCGCGTCCCGGCCGGCGGCGGTGCGAGCGGGGCGGTCGGCGGACGGGTCAACCGGGACGCGCGCTACGACCACGGCGTCGGGCTGCATGATCCGCCGGGGACGCCGGGGACGCCGGGGACACGCGGATCCGCGGGGAGCACGCCCTCGTCCACGTCCTCCGCGGTCGGCCGAGCGGGTCTCCGCAGCGCGTTCACCCACGCCAGCACGATCGCGACGACCGCCAGCACGATCACGGCGAGCGTGGTCCAGCGGGTGAATCCGCTCATGGACGCGCCGAGCAGCGCTCCGACGAACGTCACGGCGACGTCGACGAGGAGGAGCACGACGGCGATGATCCCCACGACCGTGGCGTAGCCGTCCAGCGGGCCCGGAGGTCCGGGGAGCGGCCCCGGCGTCGGCGGGCTCGCCCTGCGGGACAGCAGCTCCCGCTGCACCGGGATCCGCGCCGCCAGCAGCCGGGCATCCTCCGGGATCGACCCGGTGGGCAGGTGCAGGAACGCGCGCACGTCACCGCCGACCGGATACGAGGCCGCGAAGAGCCGCGCGGTGCGGTCGCGCTCGTAGGTGGTGGTCCAGCCGGGGAACACGACTCCCCACCGGCCGGCCTGGTCGTGCGTGCCGTCGTCGCGGTACCACTCGGCGAGGAGACGCCGGGCCGCCCGCTCGGCGGGATGCGCCTCCACGCGCGACCGCAGCGACTGGATCCCCTTGGCCCGCTCGCCCGCCGCCCGCATCGCCTCGGCGCGCGCGATCGCCTGGGCCTCGTCCATCCGCTCATCGTGGCAGGCGGTCGACGCCATCGCATCCGCCCCTCGGTGCGCGGGACACGGCGCTCAGCCCAGTTCGCGCGCCAGCCTCTCATCCGTCTCGGTCGCGTGCCGTGTGACGCCCGCGTCGTCGACGTACGCGTAGGTCGTCGTGATGGTCTCGCCCGTGCCGCGGTAGCCGAGCCGCTCGTACAGCGCGCGGGCGCGCGGGTTGTCGAGGGCGACGCCCACGGCGAGGGGCCCGGATCCGACGCGCCCCTCGGCCGCGCGGATGATCGCGGTGCCGATGCCGCGTCCGCGCTCCGCCGCGTCCACCTGCAGGTTCCGCAGCTCGGGCACGGAGCCGCGGAGGTCGAGCTGGCCGGAGCCCACGGGCCGTTCGCCGTCCCATGCGACGAGCAGCGTGGATCCGTCCGCCTCCTGCAGTGCCCACATCGCGCGCGCGAACCCGCGGCCGGGCGGCTCCTCGCGCTCGAGCCGCCCGACCTCCGAGGCCGCGAGCGCGCGGACCTCGACCGCGGTCACCTAGATGACCGCCTCGCTCCAGTCGTCCGGGTTGCCGAAGCGGTGGGCCGTGATGCTGATGGCCTGCTCGCGCAGGAACGTGAGCATCTCGACGCGGCCGGCTGCGGTGACCTCGTCGGCGAAGACGGCGACGTCGGGCGTGCCGCGGAGAGCGTCGGACAGGGCCCGCGCCTCCACGAGCCGCGAGTCCCGGGCGGCGACGAGGCGCACGCGCTCGGTCGGGATCCCGGACTCTGCGACCCGGGCGAGCCACGCGTCGTCCGTCTCGATGGTCACGTGCACGCTCGGCAGGTCGTCCAGCACCTGGCCGAGGCCGGCCGGGAGGATCCCCGGCACCGACACGTGCATCTCCGCGTACGCGAGGCGCCCGGCGGCGAGCACGCGGAGCAGGTCCGCGAGCGCGCCCGACTCCGTGAGCCGCACCGTGACGGGCAGCGGCCGGTAGCGGAACAGGTTCCGCTCGACGCCGAGGCCGCTCGGGTCCTTCACCTGGCCGAACTCGTCGTGCCAGGCGACCGCGTCGCTGAGCGCCGAGCGGCGGACGAGGTCGAAGTCCTCGTAGCGGATGGCGGGCTGCGCCGACTCGATGAGCTCGGTCACGCGCGGCGCGAGCCCGCGCAGGTGCAGCGAGCTCGAGTGCCGGCCCGCGTCCGCGACCCAGGACCCGAGGCCCATGAGGTAGTTCGGGCCGCCGGCCTTCGTGCCGGATCCGACCGACGAGCGCTTCCACCCGCCGAACGGCTGCCGCTGCACGATCGCGCCGGTGATCCCCCGGTTGACGTAGAGGTTGCCCGCCTCCACGGTCTCCAGCCACTGCTCGAGCTCGCGCGCGTCGAGGCTGTGCAGGCCCGCGGTGAGGCCGTACGGGATGGCGTTCTGGAAGCGGATGGCCTCCTCGAGGGTGCGCGCGCGCATCACGCCGAGCACGGGCCCGAAGAACTCGGTGAGGTGGAAGTACGACCCCGGCTTCACGCCGTCGCGGACGCCCGGCGACCAGAGGCGGCCGGTCTCGTCCTTCGCCTCGGGCTCGACGAGCCACTTCTCGCCGACGCCCAGCTGCGTGAGCGCGTGCTTGAGCTTGCCGGCGGCGGGCTCGATGATCGGGCCCATCTGCGTCGTCGGATCCGACGGGTACCCCACGCGCAGCGACGACACCGCGTCGGTGAGCTGCGTGAGGAAGCGGCGGGACCTCCCGACCGAGCCCACGAGGATCACGAGGCTCGCCGCCGAGCACTTCTGGCCGGCGTGGCCGAAGGCGCTCTTCACGACGTCGGCGGCGGCCAGGTCGAGGTCGGCGCTGGGGGTGACGATGATGGCGTTCTTGCCGCTGGTCTCGGCGAGGAGCGGGAGGTCCGAGCGCCAGGAGCGGAAGACCTCGGCGGTCTCGTAGCCGCCGGTGAGGATCACGCGGTCGACCGCCTTGTGCGAGATGAGGTGCTCGCCGTACTCGGCCTCGCCCGCGTCGACGAGCGCGAGCAGCTCGCGCGGCACGCCGGCCTCGCGGAGCGCCTCGACGAGCACGGCGCCGGATCGGCGGGCCTGGCCGGCGGGCTTGACCACCACGCCGCTGCCGGACGCGAGGGCCGCGAGCATGCTGCCCGCGGGGATCGCGACGGGGAAGTTCCACGGCGGCGCCACCACTGTGACGCGCGACGGCACGAAGCGGGCGCCCTGCACGCGGTCGAGGTCGCGGGCGCGCTCTGCGTAGTAGTGCGCGAAGTCGACGGCCTCGCTGACCTCGGGATCCGCCTCGGCGATGGTCTTGCCGGTCTCCGACGCCATGACCTCGATGAGGCGCGCGCGGTTGCGCTCGATGGCGACGCCCACGCGGTGCAGGAGGGCGGCGCGCTGGTCGCCCGGCCGGGCGCCCCAGGTCGCGGCAGCCGTGCGCACGCCGTCGATGATGTCGTCCAGCTGGTCGGTGGAGTCGATGCGCGCGGCCTCGATGGTCGCGACGCCCAGCTGCGACGCCTCGACGCGCGCCAGGATCTCCCGGCCCCAGGCGCGGTTCGTCGGCAGCGCCGGATCCGTGTCCGCCGCGTTGTGGAACGGCGTCGCGGAGGCGTCCGGGTCGACGAGCGCGTCGGGCGTGAGGAGCGAGCCGCGCGTGAAGCCCTGGACCACGTTCGTGAGCTGCGGGTCGACCTCGTCCTCGGGCTCCTCCGGCGCGTCCGGCTCGGCGAGCGGATCCGCGTCGTCGAGCTCGGGCGGGAACCGGCGGTCCTGCGTGCGGTTCGGCGCCGGGATCGCGTCGTCGACGCCCGCGAGGGATGCGCGGAACCGCGACTCCTCGCGCGCGAAGAGCTCAGCTGACGTGCTGAGCTCGAACACCGCCGACATGAAGTTCTCCTGGCTCGCGTTCTCCTCCAGGCGGCGGATGAGGTACGAGATCGCCACGTCGAACTCGGTCGGGTGCACCACGGGCGTGTAGAGGAGCAGCCCGCCGACCGTGCGCTTCACGGCCTCGGCCTGGCCTGTCGCCATGCCGAGCAGCATCTCGAACTCGATCCGGTCGGTCACGCCGCGCTCCTCGGCGAGCAGCCACGCGTACGCGACGTCGAAGAGGTTGTGGCCGGCGACGCCGACCTTCACGGCGTCGGCCGCGGCGGGGGCGAGCGCGTGCTCGAGCATGCGCTTGTAGTGCGTGTCGGTCTGCTCCTTGGTGGACCAGGTCGCGACGGGCCAGTCGTGCATCCGGCCGTCGACCTGCTCCATCGCGAGGTTCGCGCCCTTGACGATGCGCACCTTGATGGGCGCCCCGCCCGCCGAGCGCCGCTCCTGCGCCCACGCGGTGAGCCGCTGCAGCGCGGCGAGCGCGTCCGGCAGGTACGCCTGGAGCACGATCCCGGCCTCGAGGTCCTTCAGCTGCAGCTGGTCGAGCACGCGCGTGAAGACCTCGATGGTGAGGTCGAGGTCCTTGTACTCCTCCATGTCGAGGTTGATGAACTTCGGGGTGGCGGCCTTCGACGCGAGCTCGTACAGCGGGGTGAGCCGCTCGACGACCTTGTCGACGGCCTCGTCGAACGCCCACATCGACAGCTGCGAGACGACGCTCGACACCTTGATGGAGACGTAGTCCACGTCGTCGCGGGCGAGCAGCTCGCGCGTGCCGGCGAGGCGGCGCGCGGCCTCCTTCTCGCCCAGCACGGCCTCGCCGAGAAGGTTGAGGTTGAGGCGCGATCCGTTCTCGCGCAGCTTCTGGATCGCCGGCCCGAGCTTGTCGCTCGTCGCGTCGACGATGAGGTGGCCGACCATCTCGCGCAGCACGCGGCGCGCGACCGGGACGACGACCTGCGGGAGGACCGGCCCGAGGATGCCGCCCGCGCGGATCGCGCCCTGCATGTACCAGGGCAGGAAGCCGGGGGTCTTGGCGGTGAGCGCGGCGAGGCTGTTGCCGGCGACCGGCAGGTCCTCGGGGCGCACGACGCGGTCGACGAAGCCGATGGTGAAGTCGAGGCCGTTCTCATCCTTGAGGACGCCGGCGAGGCGCTCGGCGGAGGGATCGGCGGGGTGCTGGGCCGCCTCGGCGAGCCAGGTGCGCACGAGCGCGACGGAGCGGTCGGCGAGGTCATCGCGGTCCGGGGCGGCGGAGGCGCCGGTGCCCGTCGGGATCGTGGCGGTCTCGGGGGCGGATGCGGTCTCGGCGGTCATGCGGGAACCTCTTCGTCTCGGGTGGGCCTCGGCCCCGTCGTCGGCCGCACTGCGGGCGCGTCCTCCCAGTGTGCGACCATGCTCTCGTCGGATGCGCTGAACGTTTCCGATGATCATCGTGCGGTCCAGCCGATGATTCCATGCTCGCCTGGGATCCCGCGGGAGGCGCACGTGCTCGAGATGCGACGGCTGCGGCTCCTGCGCGAGCTCAAGCTCCGCGGCACGATCGGCGCGGTCGCCGACGCGCTCTCCTTCAGCCCGTCGTCGGTGTCGCAGCAGCTCGCGCAGCTGGAGCGCGAGGCCGGGGTCACGCTGCTGCGCCGGGTCGGCCGGCGGGTGGTGCTCACGCCGCAGGCCGAGATCCTCGTGGAGCACACGACCGCCCTGCTCGAGCGGCTGGAGCGCGCCGAGACCGAGGTGAACGCGTCGCTCGCGAACGTGAGCGGCACGATCCGCGTGGCCGCGTTCCAGTCGGCGCTGCTCGCGCTCGTGCCGCCGGCGCTCACGATCCTCCGCGACGACTACCCCGACCTGCGGGTGGAGATCACGATGCGCGAGCCCGAGTCGGGCCTCCACGACGTGTGGGCGCGCGACCACGACCTCGTCATCGCCGAGCAGTACCCGGCCCATGCGGCGCCGCGGCCCGCCGACCTCGACCGCGAGGAGCTCTGCGTGGATCCGCTCCGCCTCGGCCTCCCGCCCGGCCGCGACGACGTCCGCACGATCTCCGACGCGCGCCGCCTGCCGTGGGTGATGGAGCCCGCGGGCACGGCATCCCGCCACTTCGCCGAGCAGGTGTGCCGGGTCGCGGGCTTCGAGCCCGACGTCCGGTACGTCACGGCCGACCTGCAGGCGCACATCGACCTCGTGCGCGGCGGGCACGCGGCCTCCGTGCTGCCCGACCTCGTGTGGGCGGGACGCGAGCCCGACGTGCGGCTCATCGGCCTGCCCGGCTCGCCGCGGCGCACGGTGTTCACGTCGTCGCGCGTCGGCAGCCTCGACCGGCCGGGGATCCGCGCCTGCCGCGACGCCCTC
>NZ_QWGT01000158.1 GCF_003576405.1 Clavibacter lycopersici | reverse complement strand
CGTCGCGCGACGCGGCGGTGGACCCTCTGCGCGCGATCCCGCGTCGCCGGGCGGACGCCTCTCGCCCCGCCCGGGCGATCCGCCAGGAGCCCCGCCGCACACGACGGACGCGGCACCCCCGAGGGGATGCCGCGTCGTCGTGTGCCCGGGACAGGATCAGGGCTGGGGCGCCGCCTTGGCCTTCTCCTGGTCGGCGGCGAGCGTGCCGAGGTACAGCTCGATCACCTTCGGGTCGTTCATGAGCTCGCGCCCGCGACCCTCGTACGCGTCCTTGCCCTGGTCGAGCACGTAGCCGCGGTCGCAGATCTGCAGGGCTCGACGGGCGTTCTGCTCCACGATCATCACGGAGACGCCCGCGCGGTTGATCTGCGCGACGTTGATGAACGTCTCGTCCTGGCGCACGGGGGAGAGCCCGGCGCTCGGCTCGTCGAGCAGCAGCACCGTCGGATCCATCATGAGCGCGCGCGACATGGCGACCATCTGGCGCTCGCCGCCCGAGAGGGACCCGGCGCGCTGCTTGAGCCGCTTGCCGAGCTCCGGGAACAGGTCGGTGACGAACGCCAGCCGCTCCTTGTACATCTTGGGCTTCTGGTAGGCGCCCATCTGCAGGTTCTCGTCGATCGTGAGCGTGGGGAACACGTTGTTGTTCTGCGGCACCATGCCCACCCCGCGGGAGACGAGCTTGTCGGCCTTGAGGCCGGTGATGTCCTGGCCGTTCAGCTCGATGCTGCCGCCGCGGACGTTCACCTGCCCGAAGATCGCCTTCAGCAGCGTGGACTTGCCCGCGCCGTTCGGGCCGATGATGCCGACCAGCTCGCCCTTGTCGACGTGGACGTTGCACCCGTTGAGGATGTTGACCCCGGGCAGGTAGCCCGCGTGGAGGTCGGTGGTCTGGAGGACCCGCTCTGCCGTCACTTCTCTGCCGCTTCCTTCTCGATCTCGTCCTTGACGAGGTCGGACTCCATGTCCTTCGCCACCTCGCGCTGGCCCGTGAGGGTGCCGAGGTCGGTGTCGTGGTGGGCGCCGAGGTAGGCGTCGATGACGGCCGGGTCGCTCATCACGGTCGAGGGCGGGCCCTCGGCCACGATGCGTCCCTCGGCCATCACGACCACCCAGTCGGCGATCTCGTTGACCATGTGCATGTCGTGCTCGACGAACAGCACGGTCATGCCCTCGGTCTTGAGGTCGAGGATGTGGTGGAGCAGCGACTGCGTCAGCGCCGGGTTGACCCCGGCCATCGGCTCGTCGAGCATCACGAGATCCGGCTTCGTCATGAGCGCGCGCGCCATCTCGAGGAGCTTCCGCTGACCGCCCGAGAGGCTGTCCGCGTAGTCCTCCTCCTTGGCGTCGAGCTTGAACTTCTTCAGGAGGGTGCGGGCGCGATCCGTGATCTCGTCCTCCTTCTTCCTCCAGAGGGGGCGGATCAGTGCGGAGAAGAAGTTCTCGCCGCCCTGGCCGGTGGCACCGAGGCGCATGTTCTCCAGCACCGTCATCCCGCCGAGGGCCTTCGTGAGCTGGAAGGTGCGCACCATGCCGAGGCGGGCGACGCGGAACGCGCTCATCCCGGCGAGGTCCTTCCCCGAGAACTCCCACGTGCCGGTGTTCGGCTTGTCGAAGCCGGTCAGCAGGTTGAAGAACGTGGTCTTGCCGGCGCCGTTCGGGCCGATGAGGGCCGTGATGGAGCCGCGGGGGATCTCGAGGTGGTCGACGTCGACCGCCTTCAGGCCGCCGAACTGCCGGCTGACGCCGTGCGCGACGATGATGGGGTCCTTCTTGGCGCAGCCCGGACCGGCGTCGCCGTCGAGGATGGCCGAGACCGGGGTCTTGTCAGGCAAAGTGCGTCTCCTTCTTCTTCCCGAAGATGCCCTGTGGTCGGAAGATCACGAGCAGCATGAGCGCGACGCCCACGATGATGAAGCGGATCGGGCCCTGCTGGGTGCTCGAGATGGGCAGCCAGTCGTTCGTGACCGCGAGGCTGAGCAGGCCGTCCGAGAGCGACAGCGTGACCCAGAAGATGATCGAGCCGATTACGGGCCCGAAGATCGTGGCCGCGCCTCCCAGCAGCATGATCGTGTAGAGGAAGAACGTGAGCTGCGTGCCGTAGTTGTCGGGCTGCAGCGACCTCGGGAGGATGAAGACCACGCCCGCGAGCCCGCCGAACACGCCGCCGAGCACGAGAGCCTGCATCTTGTAGGAGTAGACGTTCTTGCCGAGCGCGCGGACCGCGTCCTCGTCCTCGCGCACGCCCTTCAGCACGCGGCCCCAGGGGCTGCGCATGAGGAGGAAGACCAGCAGGCAGGCGATGCCGACGAGGCCCCAGCCCACGATGCGGATCCACCACTGGTCGGCGGAGTAGGTGAGCACACCGGCGCCGAAGCGGCCCTCGGGCAGGGGGTTGAGGTCGTTGAAGCCGGCCGCCGCGCCGTTGATGCCCTCGGAGCCGCCCGTGACGTCCGAGAACTCGGGCGTCTTGACGCTCAGCCGGATGATCTCGGCCGCCGCGATGGTCACGATGCTCAGGTAGTCCGCTCGGAGCCGCAGCGTCGGGATGCCGAGGATGAGCGCGAACACCGTGGACGCGACGATCGCCGCGAGGAGCGACGCCCAGACGGGCCAGTCGTACATGACCGCCGTGATGGCGAACGCGTATCCGCCGATGGCCATGAACCCGGCCTGGCCGAAGTTGAGCAGTCCCGTGAAGCCGAAGTGGATCACGAGGCCGACGGTCGCGAGCGCGTACGCCGCGGTGGTCGGCGAGAAGATCTCGCCGAGCGCCAGGAAGATGAAGTTGGAGTTCATGCGCGGCTAACCGATCCGATCTTTCCGGCCCAGGATGCCCTGGGGCCTGATGAGCAGGATGACGATCATGACCACGAGAGCGGCCACGTACTTCATGTTCTCGGGCAGGACCATGGTGCTGACGTTGATGAAGACGCCGATCACGATCGAGCCGATGAGCGCGCCGAACGCCGTGCCCAGGCCGCCGAGGACGACGGCCGAGAAGACGAGCAGCAGGATGGACGCGCCCGTGTCCCAGCGCAGCGACTGGTAGTAGGCGATGAAGACGCCGGACAGCGCGGCCAGCGCGGCGCCGCCGATCCAGACCACGCGGATCACGCCCTCCACGTCGATGCCCGACGCCGCCGCGAGCGAGCGGTTGTCGGAGACGGCGCGGGTGGCCTTCCCGATCTTCGTGTAGAGCAGCACGTACGCGACGGCCAGGAGCAGCACGACCGAGACGATCGCGCCGGCGACGTCGGTGAACTTGAGGCTCACCGGCCCGACGACCAGGAACGGCGCGGGGCTGTTCGGGAGCGTCAGGCGGTCGGCGCCGAAGATGAACTGGAAGAGGTAGCGCAGGGCGAGCGACAGGCCGATGGTGACGATCATCAGCGGCACGAGGCCGAGGCGCCTCTTCCGGAGCGGCTTCCAGATCGCCGCGTCCTGCGCGAACCCGAAGGCCCCGCCGAGGATCACCGTGATGACGATCGCGAGGACCGGGTTGAGGCCGAGCACGTTGCTGAACAGGTACGCCATGAGCGCGCCGAAGGTGACCAGCTCGCCGTGCGCGAAGTTGTTGAGGCCGGTCGTGCCGTAGATGAGGGAGAGGCCGATGGCCGCGAGGGCGAGCAGCAGGCCGAAGATGAGGCCGGTCACCACCTTGGGCCAGAAGATCTTCCAGAAGTTGTTCTCCGTCACGGGCTCCGCGGTGGCGGTGACGGTGCCCGTCTCGGTGTCGGGCGCCGCGGTCTCGCCCCCGGTGGAGGTGCCCGTGCCGGCGCCGGTGCTCGCGCTCGGTGCGGGTGCGGATCCGGCCGCCGCGCCGTCGGGGGAGATGAAGAAGAAGGCGGGGACGTTCTTGTTGCCCGCCGCGACGTCGATCTCCCGGGGGCTCGAGCCCGCACGCGGGACGCCGGCGCCCTCGGGGATGGTGGACTCGTCGACCTCGACCGTGAAGGAGCCCGGCGCGCTGAGGCCGACCTCGGCCTTGCCGTCGGGGCCGGTCGTGCCGGTGGCGTCGACGCCACCGCCCGACACCGTGACGGTGACACCGGCGATGCCGGTCTTGTCGGCGTCCGCCCGGACCCACACGAGCAGGGACTGCTCGGCGGACGCCGGGTCGACCGCCTGGGGCGCCGCGCGTGGATCCGCGTGGGCAGCCGACGGGGCCGAGAGGAGAAGTGCGGTGCAGGCGAACGCCACCGCGAGAATCAGGGCCCAGACGCGCTGCGCGCGTGCTCCGGCCGAACCAGTGGCTATCACTAGACCTCCATAGGGGGAGCCGTGCGACGGGTACTTCCGCACAGGCACCGCGACTACCGTCAGGACGACGTTGGTTGACAGTACGTGCTGATTATGTCCTGGATGTTTCGCGCCGACACCGCGTGGCTGCGTGCTAGGGCGGGAATAGCGCGCCAGCACGACCGTTAACATCGACACACCGGTTGCCGACGCGGTCCCCCGGCTCCACCATCCGCCTCTCATCTCCCCTGGAGGGAACTTGGATCAGTCCGACCCGTTCGGCGTCATCGGCCTCACCTACGACGACGTCATGCTCCTTCCGGGGCACACCGACGTCATCCCGAGCGAGGCGGACACCACCTCCCGCCTGACGCGCAACATCAGCGTCGCCGCTCCTCTCCTCTCCTCCGCGATGGACACCGTCACCGAGGCGCGCATGGCCATCGCGATGGCCCGCCAGGGCGGTCTCGGCGTGATCCACCGCAACCTCTCCATCGAGGACCAGGCCGCCTTCGTCGACAAGGTGAAGCGCAGCGAGTCGGGCATGATCACGAACCCGGTCACCACGCGTCCCGACGCGACCGTCGCCGAGGTCGACGCGCTCTGCGGCCAGTTCCGCGTCTCCGGCCTCCCCGTGGTCGAGGCGGACGGCACGCTCGTCGGCATCATCACGAACCGCGACATGCGCTTCGTCTCGCCGGTCCAGGCGGCGACCACGCTCGTGCGCGACGTCATGACCCGCACCCCGCTCATCACGGGCCGCGTCGGCATCGACCCGGACCACGCGATCGCGATCTTCGCGGAGCACAAGATCGAGAAGCTCCCGCTCGTGGACGACGCGGGCAAGCTGCGCGGCCTCATCACCGTCAAGGACTTCGACAAGTCGGAGCAGTACCCGGACGCGACGAAGGACGCCGAGGGGCGCCTGCGCGTCGGCGCGGCCATCGGCTTCTTCGGCGACGCCTGGCAGCGCGCGCTCGCGCTGGTCGAGGCGGGCGTGGACGTGCTGGTCGTCGACACCGCCAACGGCGACAGCAAGGGCGTGCTCGACATCATCCGCCGTCTCAAGACCGACCCCGCGACGTCGCACGTCGACGTGATCGGCGGCAACGTCGCGACCCGCTCGGGCGCCCAGGCGCTCATCGAGGCGGGCGCGGACGCCATCAAGGTCGGCGTCGGCCCCGGATCCATCTGCACCACGCGCGTCGTCGCCGGCGTCGGCGTGCCCCAGGTCACCGCGGTCTACGAGGCCTCGCTCGCGGCGCGCGCCGCGGGCATCCCCGTCATCGCGGACGGCGGCCTGCAGTACTCGGGCGACATCGCCAAGGCGCTCGTCGCCGGCGCCGACACGGTCATGCTCGGCAGCCTCCTCGCCGGCTGCGACGAGAGCCCCGGCGACCTCATGTTCGTGGGCGGCAAGCAGTTCAAGAGCTACCGGGGGATGGGGTCGCTCGGCGCCCTGCAGACCCGCGGCACGAAGACCTCCTACTCGAAGGACCGCTACTACCAGGCGGACGTGCCGAGCGACGACAAGCTCATCCCCGAGGGCATCGAGGGCCAGGTGCCCTACCGCGGATCCCTCGCCAACGTCGTCTACCAGCTCACCGGCGGCCTGCGTCAGTCCATGTTCTACGTGGGCGCGCGCACGGTCGGCGAGCTCAAGGACCGCGGGCGCTTCGTGCGCATCACGGCGGCCGGGCTCAAGGAGTCGCACCCGCACGACGTGCAGATGGTGGTCGAGGCGCCCAACTACCGGCGCTGATTCGGTGAGCCGCGCGGTCTCCGCGCGGTGGTGACGAGGGGCCGGTGCCGGTGCACCGGCCCCTCGTGCGTTCGGGCGGTCCCTCACAGGGGGCGTCTCCGCACGCGCGTCCGGCGGGTCGCGGTCGGACGGATCCCCGGGCCTCCCCGGCCGCGACACTGCCCGCATGCCACCGACCCCGCCGCCCGTCTCCCATCCCCTCGAGGCGACGGCGCTCGGGCCGCCCACGGTGGTGCTGATCCTCTCCGGGGCGGTGCCCGCGCCCTCCGCAGCGCCTGTCGGCGCGGAGGAGCGCGCGGAGGCCGCGGTCGTCGCGCGGGCGGAGGCGCGCGGGGAGCTGGTGCGCCTGCGGGCCGGGATCCACGTGGAGCGCGCGTCATGGGAGGCGGTGTCGGCGCGCGATCGGCACCTGCTGCGGATCCGGGCGCTCGCCCGCGTCTCCGTCGCGCCGGTCGCGCTCGGGGGTCCCTCGGCCGCCGCCGTGCACGGGCTGCCCCGCCTCGCCCCGTGGCCGCAGCAGGTGACGCTGCTCGACGTGCCGGGCCTCCCTCCGGGGCGACGGGCCGGGACGCGCATCGTGCGGGATCCATCGGGCGGGCGCTCGGCGCTCGTGCGGACCGCCGGCG
>NZ_QWGT01000157.1 GCF_003576405.1 Clavibacter lycopersici | reverse complement strand
CGCGCACGCGGAGGCGATGGCGGACGCGGCGGAGCGGGCGCGGCTCCGCGGCGCGCGCCGTCCCGTGCGCTCCCGCGGCTAGCGCGAGGGGCCGTCCGGGCGGGCGCGGGTCCCCTCGCGGTCGGCAGTCGACGCGTCGCGTGAACCCCGCTCCAGCGCCTCCAGCCGCTTCTCGATCCGCTCCGTCGCGCGCTGCGTCCGCACGACGGACACCGCGATCACGATGCCGAGCACGACGCAGGCGAGCGGCAGCAGCAGGGACACGACTCCGCCGAGCACGAGCCCGGCCATCGGTCCGCCGGGGCCGCCCGGTCCGCCGAACCCATCCAGCGTGGGGGGCTCGAAGCCGGCGAGTGCGATGAGGGCGGATGCGGTGATGAGGTCCTCCGGCGGTCGTCGTGCGCGTCCGGGCGACGCTACCCGCGCACCGGCGCGACCGGAAGGGGTCGACGGGAGTGCGCGGTACCTGCGAGGGGACCGGCGTGGGATCCGTCAGCCGCGCCCGTCCGCGCCGCCGAACGCGTGCAGCCCCAGCTCGTCCGCGAGCTGCTGCGCGAGCCGCGCGCCGCGGACGCTCGTGCCCTGGTCGTCGAGGGGCGGGCTGAAGACCGCGGCGCCGAGACGGCCGGGCGCGGAGAGGACGATGGCGCCGGAGACGCTCGACTTCGCGGGCACGCCGACCCGCCGCATCCACCGGCCGGAGCCGTCGTAGACGCCGCACGTCGCCATCACCGAGACCGTGTCGCGCGCGACCTGCTGCGACACGACGCGAGACCCCGTGAGCGGGTTGCGCCCCCCGCCCGCGAGCGTCGCGCCCATCGCCGCGAGGATCTCCGCGCTCACCCGCACCGAGCAGGCACGCGCGTAGGCGGCCACCGCGTCGTCGGCCGAGACGTGCAGGGTGCCCTCCGAGCGCATGAGGTGGGCGAGCGCGTGGTTGCGGTCGCCGAGGAGCTGCTCGCTCTCCGCGACCTCCTCGTCGACCTCGAGCTCCTGCCCCGCGAACGCGCTGAGGCCGGAGAGGATCCGCGCGGTGCGCTCCTCGAGGGAGGATCCGCGGACGAGGCTCGCCGTGAGGATCGCTCCCGCGTTGACCATCGGGTTCGGCGGCCGGCCGGTGCCGCTCTCCAGCTTGATCGCGTCGAACGCCTCGCCCGTCGGCTCGATGCCGACCGCGTCGAGCGCGGCGCCGTCGGTGTCGGCGAGCGCCAGCGCGAAGAGGAACGGCTTCACCGCCGACTGGATGGAGAAGAGGTGCGCGCTGTCGCCCGCGGCGTGCGTGCGGCCGTCGGGGGTGACGAGCGCGATGCCGGCGAGCGACGGATCCGCGTCCGCGAGCTGCGGGATGCTGTCGTCGACCTCGCCGCCGTCCTCGTCGGCGACGCCCGCGAGCAGCCGGTCGAGGTCGAGCGCGTGTGCGGCGTCGTGGGCGGGATCGTGCGCGGCGGATCCGGGAGCGGGCATGCCCCCACCCTGGCAGCGGACCCGCCGGGCGGTCGTGTCGCGGAGCGCCCCGACCGGCGGACCGGCGTCATCGCCGCGATGGAGGAGGAAGGCCCGGCCTCCGCGCACGGAGGGCCGGGCGGGGCGGGCGACTCCCCCCGGAGGCGCCCGCGCTACGCGAGGACCGCCCACCCGAAGGGCTGATCCCGCTGTTGACAACGTAGGCCAACGGAGAACTGCATGCATCTGCATCGACGTATTGCGGCTAGTCCACCCGGTCAGCCGATGGTGTCGCGCGGATCCGTGCCCGCCTCCCGCGCCCGCCGCGCATCCCGCGAGACCAGCTGCTGGAAGAGCACGGCGAGCACCGCGATCCCGATCGGGATCCACCCCCGCGGATTCCCGACCACCAGCCCGGCGACGCCCGCGAGCGCGATGGCGATCGCGGTGCCGTAGGTGATCCAGCGGCTGCGGTGCAGGAAGGAGAGGTGCATGGATCCACCCTCGCAGACGCGTGGCGACGCATCGCGGGCGGGCCGCGAGCACCACCTCTGGGCGACGGTCAGGACCGGGCGGCCTCGGAGCCCGCTCGCAGCACCCGCTCCAGCTCCTCCGCGATGACGGTCATCCCCGTTCCGCCGGATCCGTCAGTCGAGGATCCACACCCACAGCTCGTCGCCCCAGTAGGCGAGGAGGACCACCAGCGCGGCCGCGACCAGCACGGTGCCGGATGCGGAGAGATCCCATGCGCGGCGCCGCCACGAGCTCCACAGCAGCCAGGCGGCGATGACGGTGATCGGCGCCATGACGAGAGGGCCGAAGAGGACCGCCAGGACCGTCGCCCCTCCGACGAGATGCGCGAGCACCGGCGGCAGGAACGCGGAGGCGTCACCGCCCTGGACGCCGTAGGCCGCCTCCCCGTCCGTCCACGTGATCCCCGAGGCCGTGAGGCCGAGCACGTGGAAGACGTTGCCTCCGAGCACGACGACGGCCACCGCGAACAGGGCCGGACCCAGCCAGCGGGGTGCGCCGGTGGAGGGCGCGGGCGTCGGGTGCTCCGGGGCTGAGCCGAGGGGGACGGAGGGGTCTGTCACACCTCGAGCGTCGCGCCGACGGCGAGCGCAGCGGAAGCCGTGCGCGTGATGTCCGTCGACCGTTCATCGTGCCGGCCCCGGGCCGGGCGGGGAACGCGGCGATCGGCCGGTGCGGCTCCCGTGATCTGGACGGCCTCGCCCCATCGCGCCCACCCGTCGGGTCCGGGCGGGCACGAGACCCCGTGCGAGGCTGGGGCATGGAATCCACAGGGCGAGCGAGCGCGCACAGACCGGATCCGAGGATCGCCTGGCGCGAGCGCGCACGAGAGCTCGGGGTGAGGGCGGCCGGCCTGGTCCCGCAGCGGCACCTCGAGGACTGGGGCATCTCCGGCCTGAACTCCTCCGAGCGGATGGTGGATGGGGAGCCGGTGACGACGTCCATCCGGCTGTCGCGCTTCTACACGGTGCTGCGGGATCCCGACGATCTCGACGACCCCGTCGACCTCCGGCCCCTCGACGCGGACCTGCGCCGCATGCAGGCCGAGGAGACGCCGGACGACCTCCCCGACTGGATGGCGTGGATGCGGGATCGCGGCCGGTTCCCCCAGCTGTGGGAGGCGGTGCAGACGCACGTGATCGGAGCGGGTGCCGCCGACGGCGAGCCCGGGGAGGTCGCGCCGCTGCTCGCCTCCCACGTCGACTACGTCCTGCACAACGCCTTCCGCGAGGAGCACGGTCTCGGCGACCCCACCGACCACCCGTGGGTGCGGCTCGCCCACCGCGACGACGCCCGGCCGGCGGACGTCGTGGTCGACGGCGCGGTCGTCCCGGGCGGGATGGTCATCGACGCCGACGCGTTCGTCGTCGGCGTCGGAGCGCCGCTGGCCGACGGTCGGGTCGTGACCGCCGTCGTCCCGCGCGCCCACCTCGACCTCATCACGCTCGAGCTCGTCGCCGACGGTCCGGACGAGCCTGCGGCGCCGCTCGCGCCCCGCGCAGGACGTCGTGGAGCCGGCAGCTAGCCTCACCAGATGAGCGATGACGCGAACGGGACCCCGGACGGGCGTCGGAAGCCGGCACGCGGATCCGCGCGCAGCGTGCTCCCCTGGGCCGCTGTGATCGGCGGCGCGATCGCGACGTTCCGAGGAGCGACGGGCGATCTGGGGTCGATCTTCCTCATCACGGGTCCCGCGCTCATGGCCCTCGGCGTCGTCGCGTTCTTCGTCTACCGCTGGATGGCGAAGCGGGGCCTGTGACACCTGCCGGGCCAGGTCGCGCTCGCTTGCCCCCGGCGTCGCGGGCTGCCAGCGTGAGCGCATGGGCGACGACGTGACCTCGCTGCGTCGAGTCCCCGGGTTCCGCCCGTACTGGGCCGCCGCGACCGTGTCCTCGTTCGGGACGGCGGTCAGCGCGGTGGCCGTCCCCGTGCTCGTGGTGACGGTGCTGCACGCGACCCCGTTCGAGGTCGGGCTGGTGAACGCCGCGCAGTTCCTCCCGTACGCGCTGTTCGGCCTGGTCATCGGCGCGTACGTCGACCGGTTCCGCCGGAAGCCGCTGCTGGTCTGGGCGAGCGTCGGCCGCGGCGTGTCCCTCGGCGCGATCCCCATCATGTGGCTCACGGGATCCCTGACCCTCTGGGCGACGGCGGCGGCGCTGTTCGTGTTCGGGATCCTGTCCGTCGTCGGCTTCGCCGCCACGCAGTCCCTGCTGCCCCGCATCGTGCCCCGGCCCCTGCTGCTGGCGGCGAACGCGCGCATCGACCAGAGCGACGCCGCCGCCCAGACGGCGGGCCCGGCGCTAGGCGGCGTCCTGGTCGGCATCGTGACCGCGCCGATCGCGATCGCCCTCGACGCGCTGAGCTACTTCGTCGACGCCGTCCTCATCGCCCGGGTCCCCGTCGTCGAGCACGAGGCGACCCGGCCGGAGGGTGCGCGGCTGCGGCGGGACATCGTCGACGGGCTGCGATGGACCTACGGGCACCCAGCCCTCGCGCCGCTCGCGATCTCGACGCACCTGTGGTTCCTCGCCAACGCCGCCGGCCTGACGGTGTTCGCGATCCTCGCCCTCCGCACGCTCGCGCTCCCCGCCGCCGTCTACGGAGCGATCCTCGCGGTGAGCGGCGTCGCGATGCTCGTCGGCGCGACCGCCGCGCCGCGCCTCGGCGAACGGTTCGGCGCCGGCCGCACGATCATCGCCGCGCGGGCCGCCTACCCGATCGCCTGGGCGGGGATCGCCGTCGCGACGGCCGGGGTCGGCGCCGGCGCGCCTGCGGCCACGGTGGTCACGCTGTTCGTCGCGTTCGCCCTCCACGGCGTCGCCGCCGGCTGCGAGAACGCGAACGAGATGAGCCTCCGCCAGACCATCACGCCCGACGCGCTCCTCGGCCGCATGAACGCCACGATGCGCAGCGCGAACCGCACGCTCGCCGCGGCGGGGGCCGTGTGCGGCGGCGCCCTGATGTCCACCGTCGGCGGTGGATCCGCGCTGCTCGCCGTCACGGTCGTGTTCGCCGCGGCGGCCGTCGTCGCCGCGTGCTCGCCGCTGCGGTCGCCGGGCCGGTAGAGATCCGCCCAGCGGCGGATCCGTGCCGAGCGGGCCGCCCCTACCGTCGAGGCATGGCCATCGCGCGGAGGGACCCCTCGCTCATCCTGGGCGCCGCCCTCGCCGTCGTGGGCACGGCGATCACCGTGCTCTTCTTCCTCCAGCCGTGGCGCTCATGTCCCGAGGACGACACGGCAGCGGGCTGCGGGATGCTCGCCGGCGACGCGGCCGTCATGGCGGCGGCCGTGGTCATGACGCTGCTCGGCGTGACCCTCGTGCTCGCCGGCGCGCTGCGGCGGTGGAGGCGCGGCGTCCCGTGATGCGGCTCCCGCGACCATGGGCGCGCGCCCCTCTGCGCGGCGCAGCGGGACGGATCAGCGGAAGCCGCCCACCTGCCGCTCGACCGGCACCGTCCCCGGCACGATGACGTCGCCCGTGTGGGCGGTGGTGACCGTCTCGATGAGCACGATCTCCACCTCCTCGTCCGCGACCGGGTTGTGCTGCACGCCGCGGGGCACGACGTGGAACTGGCCGGGACCCAGCACGACCTCCTGGTCGTCGGGCAGCTGGATGCGCAGGCGGCCCGAGACGACGAGGAACATCTCGTCCTCGGCGTCGTGCGCATGCCAGGTCAGCTCGCCGAGCAGCTTCGCGACCTTGACGTACTGGTCGTTCACCCGCCCGACGACCCGCGGCGTCCAGTGCGCGGACACCTCGCGTAGCTCGGCGGCGATGTCGGTCACGGGGAGATGGGTCATGCCCTCATCCTCGGCGATGCGCCGTCCGCGCGGCGGCACCCGCCCGGATCGCCGACCGCCCCGCCCGGCAGGTGATCCGCCGCCGTACGCGGGTCACTCGCCGTCCGCGGGCCGCAGCGACGACCAGATCTCGACGACGTCCTCCCCGTACTGCGCGTCCGCCTCGGCCTGCTGCGTGCCGTCGTCGTGGATGACCTGCACGGACGCGCGGCCCAGGTACTCCCCGAGCGAGAGCGGCCCGTCGGGGGTGCCCATCTCGCTCGCGTAGTCCTCGATGGCGCGTGCGACGGCCTCGGCGTTCGCGGGATCGCCCGGGGTCGGCTCAGGGAGAGGGGCCTCGGTGGATGGGGCTCGCGGGTCGTAGGGCTCGGGCGTGCGCGTCAGGGTGAACGTCGTGCCGTCCCAGGTGCCGAAGACCTCGTAGTCGCCCCAGGTGCTGCCCGACACGCTCTCCTCGCCCTCGACGCCGGCCCAGTCCCACCCCTCGATGCGCGGGCCGCCGCACACGGGCGGGAGGGACTCGCCGACGCCGCCCAGGCACAGCTCCGCGCCCTCGCCGCCGTCGAGGACGAGGGCCCGCGCGGTCAGCTCGTCGGCCGGGCGCTCCGGGGCGGTGGGGGCAGGGGCGGGGACGGTGTCGGCGGCTCCCGCGGCGCACCCGCTGAGCACGGCGACGGCGACGAGCAGCGGCACGATGGCGGCGGGGGACCTCATGGGGTCAGCATGCGGTCGGCGTGGACCCGCCCGTACTCCCCACTTCGGGGCCGTACGCGCCGCCTCCCCGTGCGGCGGGCCCGACGGATCACCCGGACGAGGCGCGAGCCGCCGCCGCGACCACCGCCGCCACGATCCCCCCGTCGGTCACGTCGTGCGCCGCTTCGCCGCCGCCCG
>NZ_QWGT01000156.1 GCF_003576405.1 Clavibacter lycopersici | reverse complement strand
CGCGCCGCCCACGAGCGTGGGCGTCGCGGAGAGCTGGGCGCGGCTGAGCGTCGCGCCCGTCGCGGCGGGGCCGTCGTTGGCGAGCACGTCGACCACGACGGGCACGCCCTGCGGCGTCGTCACGGAGTCGGGCAGCGGATCCGGCACGGCCAGCACGGTCGCGGTCGCGGTGCGGCTGATCGCCCCGGTCGGCGCGGTCGCGCTGGCGGTCGCGGTGTTGACGATGGATCCCGCCGTCACGTCGGCCGCCGTGACCGTGTACGTGGCCGTCGCGGTGACGACCTGCCCGGGCGCGAGCGTGCCCGCGGTCCCCGGCCACGTGTACGCGAGGGCGGAGACGCCGGCCCGCGGATCCGCGATGGAGACGCCCGTGAGGGTGGTGGACCCGGTGTTCTGCAGCCGGAACGCGTACGTCACGACGCCGCCCGCGGCCGGCACGTTGCCGGGCGTCGCGGTCTTCGTGAAGGCCAGGGTCGCCGTGCGGTCGAGGGTCACGGTGCGGGTCGCCGTGGCCTGCGCCGGCACGCCGCCGGAGCTCGCGCCGCGCACGGTCGCGGTGTTCGCGATCTGCCCCGCGTCGACGTCGGCCTGCCGCACCGTGTAGCTCGCCGTCGCCGTGGCGGTGGCGCCGGGGGCGAGCGTGCCCGCGGTGCCCGGCCAGGCGTACGTCACGGCCGACAGCCCGGGGAGCGGATCCGTCAGCGCCACCCCGGTCAGCGGCACGGTGCCGGTGTTCCGGATGGAGAAGGAGTACGCGACCGTGGCGCCCGCCGTGGATCCGCCCGTCAGCGTCGCGCCCTTGGTGAGGCTGAGGGCCGCGGATCCGTTGACGGGCGTGCTCGTGGAGGAGCTCGCGGTCGGCGCTGCCACTCCGGCGAGGGTCTTCCCGGAGACGGTGGCCGTGTTGACGATCGGCGTCGCGGCGTCCACGTCGGCCTGGGTCACGGTGTAGGCGGTGGAGGTGAAGGTCTGCGAGGCGCCCGGCGCGAGGGTCACGGAGGCCGGGCTGATCCCCGTGACGCGCGGATCCGCCACCGCCACCTGGTACAGCGACACGTTCCCGGAGTTCCTCGCCGTGAACGAGTACGCGATCCGCTCGCCGACGTCCGCTCGCCCGTTGCCGTTCGCGTCCGAGAGCGTGCCGGTCTTGGCGAGGGTCAGGCCCGGGGCGGGCGTCGCGACGGCGACGCTCAGCGAAGCCACGTTGCTCGTGTACGTGCCCAGGCCGAGGAGCGTCGCCGTCGCCGTGGCCGTGTTGCGGAGCCGCCCGGACATGGCCTCCGCCGCCGTGACGGTGCGCGTCCCGGTGCAGACCGTGCTGCCGGGGAACAGCAGCGAGTTCGCGGAGCAGGTCCCGATCGTCGCGAGGGGGTCGGTGATCGTGACGTTGCTCATGCTGAGGTTGGCCAGGAGGCCGGTGGGCCGCACCGCGAAGGCGTACCGGACCACCGACCCCTCGACGTACGGGCCGGTCTGCGGCACCGAGGTGTCGATCGCCTTGATCAGCTCGAGGCTGGTGTTCCCTGGGTCGATGGAGGTCACGGAGAGGTTCCGCACGAGGTGCGTGTCCGCCGTCGTGGCCCCCGTCGCCGCGGTGAAGCCGAGCTTGACGCTCGAGGGGATCGGGCTCGTCATCGTGTACTGGACGAGCCGCGTGCTCGGCGTGCTCCCCGCGGTCGCGCCCTGGAAGACCGTGACGACGGGGAGCGTCGCGTTCGAGACGGTGATCCGGATGGACCTGCCGAGCGCCGTACCCGGAGCCGCCGCGGTCGCGGACGTGGCCGTCGCGCGCAGCGGGGCGGACGTGGATGCGGCACCGCGCGTGAGGTAGCAGTAGCCCGTGGCCCCTCCCCGCAGGGCGACGGTGTTGGCGAGCTGGGAGGGCACGGTCCCGGAGCAGCCCTGCCCCTTGCCGTCCGCGCTCGTGGAGAAGCGGCCCGCGGCGTCGAGCGCCACGCCGAGGTAGGCCCCGGGGAGCCCGCCGGCGGTGAGGGACTGGGCGTAGCCGAGGGATCCGTCGCCGGCCCCCGTCGTCGCGATCTGCGCGGCGCCGTCGGCGAGGAAGAACGTGATGCCCTCGCCGGATCCCGTCGTCGAGTACTGGTACTGGTCGAAGGTGACGTCGAGCCCGCCGGTGACGGGGATGGCCGTGTCGTAGACGGCGCCGCCGACCGCGTTCACGCGGGCATCGGTGAGCTGGAGGAAGCCGGGGCTCGTGGATGCGGCGGGCGCCTCGACGCGACTCGGGCAGGACGCGAGCGTCGTGCTGCCGCCCGCCGCGGTCGCGCCCGTGAGGCACGCGCTTCCGAGCCGCTTCCACGCGGGGTCGGTGACCGATGCCCCGCCGAACGACTCGCTGAGGATGGGCGTCGCGGCGGCGGCCGCCGGCTCCGCGGGCTGCGTCACGATGACGGCTGCCGCGGCGACGCCGACGGCGGCGGCGACGAGCGCGGCGAGACGGCGGATCCCCGGTCGGGATCGCGGTCCGCGGGCGTCGCGGGACGGCTCGGCGGCATGGCGCGCACGCGTACCCACCACCTCGACCACCCCCTGGAGACCACGTCCCCGGAAGGGCCGTCGAGAGGCCCCCCGGCCTCGCGTCGGCAACGGTAGATCAGCAGATCACGCCGCCATAAGTGCCCCAGTAGCGATCTAGGTGTACCAGTAGCCCCCATCTCGGCCCTCCGGCCCCCCGGCCGGGGCACACGGCGCCCGCGCGGGCCGCTCGCGGGGTCGCGAGCCTGTGAGTTGAGCCGACATCGCTCAACTCCTGCGCCCACGACTTGACGCTCGCCGACGTGTGAGTAGAGTTGAGTCATCGCGGCTCAAGTAGCACGCCGCTGACGAAGCGGCACCGCGAGACAGACTCCGCGGGACACCCGCGTCACCACACGAAGCGACCCCGTGATCCGGGCGCCGCGGCAATAGAAGGAGAACACCCCATGGCTCGTGCAGTAGGAATCGACCTGGGTACCACCAACTCGGTGGTCTCGGTCCTGGAGGGCGGAGAGCCCACCGTCATCGCCAACGCCGAGGGCGCGCGCACCACGCCGTCCGTCGTCGCGTTCACCAAGGACGGCGAGGTGCTGGTCGGCGAGACCGCCAAGCGCCAGAACGTCACCAACGTCGACCGCACCATCTCGTCGGTCAAGCGCCACATGGGCACCGACTGGACCGTCGGCATCGACGACAAGAAGTACACGTCGCAGGAGCTGTCCGCCCGCATCCTCGGCAAGCTCAAGCGCGACGCCGAGCAGTACCTGGGCGACTCCGTCACCGACGCGGTCATCACGGTCCCCGCGTACTTCAACGACGCGGAGCGCCAGGCCACGAAGGAGGCCGGCGAGATCGCGGGCCTCAACGTGCTCCGCATCATCAACGAGCCCACCGCGGCCGCCCTCGCCTACGGCCTCGACCGGGGCAAGGAGGACGAGCTCATCCTCGTCTTCGACCTCGGCGGCGGCACGTTCGACGTCTCCCTCCTCGAGGTGGGCAAGGACGACGACTTCAGCACCATCCAGGTCCGCTCCACCGCGGGCGACAACCGCCTCGGCGGCGACGACTGGGACCAGCGCATCGTCGACCACCTCGTCAAGCGCTTCAAGGAGTCGACGGGCGTCGACGTCTCGAACGACAAGATCGCCAAGCAGCGCCTCAAGGAGGCCGCTGAGCAGGCGAAGAAGGAGCTCAGCTCCTCCACCAGCACGAGCATCCAGCTGCCGTACCTCTCCCTCACGGAGAACGGCCCGGCCAACCTCGACGAGACGCTCACGCGCGCCAAGTTCGAGGAGCTGACGAACGACCTGCTCGAGCGCACCCGCAAGCCCTTCGAGGACGTCATCCGCGAGGCCGGCGTCTCGGTCGGCGACGTGGCCCACGTGGTCCTCGTCGGCGGATCCACCCGCATGCCCGCCGTCGTCGACCTCGTGAAGAAGCTCACGGGCGGCAAGGAGCCCAACAAGGGCGTCAACCCGGACGAGGTCGTCGCCGTCGGCGCCGCGCTCCAGGCCGGCGTGCTGAAGGGCGAGCGCAAGGACGTCTTGCTCATCGACGTCACCCCCCTGAGCCTCGGCATCGAGACCAAGGGCGGCATCATGACCAAGCTCATCGAGCGCAACACGGCCATCCCGACCAAGCGCAGCGAGACCTTCACCACGGCCGACGACAACCAGCCGTCCGTCGCGATCCAGGTCTTCCAGGGCGAGCGCGAGTTCACCCGCGACAACAAGAACCTGGGCACCTTCGAGCTCACCGGGATCGCTCCTGCGCCCCGCGGAATCCCGCAGGTCGAGGTCACCTTCGACATCGACGCCAACGGCATCGTGCACGTGTCCGCGAAGGACAAGGGCACCGGCAAGGAGCAGTCGATGACCATCACGGGCGGATCCTCGCTCGGCAAGGAGGACATCGAGCGCATGGTGCGCGAGGCCGAGGAGCACGCGGCGGAGGACAAGACGCGCCGCGAGCAGGCCGAGGTGCGCAACAACGCCGAGCAGCTCGCGTACTCCATCGACAAGCTCATCAAGGAGAACGACGACAAGCTCCCCGAGGACGTCAAGTCCGAGGTCCAGGGCGACGTCGACGGCCTGAAGAGCGCCCTCGCGGGCGACGACGAGGCCGCGGTGAAGACCGCGTTCGACAAGCTGACCGCGAGCCAGACCAAGCTCGGCGAGGCCATCTACGCGCAGGGCCAGCAGGAACAGGCCGCGGGCGAGACGGCCGAGGGCGCGCCCGAGGCGAAGAAGGACGACGAGGACATCGTCGACGCCGAGGTCGTGGACGAGGACGACGAGGACAAGAAGACCGACCGATGACCGAGGACACCGCGAACGGCGAGGGCCGCGTGCCCGAGGACGAGGGAGCCGAGCAGTCGGCCTCCTCCTCCCCGGCCGGGCCTGACGCCACGGCGGACCAGGCGGCCGATGCGGCCTCCGTCCCGGGCGAGGACGGCGCGTTCGTCGAGGCCGAGGGCCCCGACGTCGAGACGACCGACCCCATGGACGAGGAGCTGCAGGACCTCATCGAGCAGACCCGGAACGAGCCCGTCGAGGGCGACTCCGAGCACCTCGCGGACCTGAAGCGCGTCACGGCCGAGTACGCCAACTACCGCAAGCGCACCGAGGCCAACCGCGAGATCGAGCGCCAGCGCGCGGTCGGCGACGTGGTGAAGGGCATCCTCCCGGTGCTCGACGACCTCGACCGCGCCGAGAAGCACGGCGACCTCGCGGAGGGCGGACCGCTCACCGCGATCGTCGCCAAGCTGCGGACGAACGTGGAGCGCATCGGGCTGGTCAAGGTCGGCGCCGTCGGCGACGCCTTCGACCCGCAGGTGCACGAGGCGATCTTCCAGAAGCCGAACCCCGAGGTCCAGGTGGACACCGTCGCGGACGTCGTCGAGAGTGGCTACTACATCGGCGAGACGCTGCTGCGGGCCGCGAAGGTCGTCGTCGACAAGCCGGAGTAGCGCCATCAACCGCAGCATCGATCCGGCTGCACCCACCCCGGTCCGGGCGTCCGCACGCGCGGGCGCCCGGACCGGGTCGTGCGGCCCCCACCACGAGAAGAAGAAGGGAGGCGTCTGATGGCCAGCCAGGACTGGTTCGACAAGGACTTCTACAAGGTCCTCGGAGTGTCCAAGGACGTCTCGGAGGCCGACCTCAAGAAGGCCTACCGCAAGCTCGCGCGGCAGTACCACCCGGACAGCAACCCGGATCCGTCGGCCGAGTCGCGCTTCAAGGAGATCAGCGAGGCGCACGCCGTGCTGGCCGACAAGGAGCAGCGCAAGGAGTACGACCAGATCCGCGCCATGGGATCCGGCGCGCGCTTCACCGCGCCCGGTGCAGGAGGCGGCCAGGCGGGCGGGTTCGAGGACGTGTTCGGCGGCATGTTCGGCCAGCAGGCCGGCGGCCGCGGGCGGCGTGCGGCCGGGTTCGGATCCGGCCAGCCGCAGTACAGCCAGGGCGGGTTCGAGGACATCCTCGGCGGCATGTTCGGCAACGGCGGCTTCGGCCAGTCGACGGGCGGCTACCGGGGATACGGCGCGCCCACCAAGGGCCGCGACGTCACCGCATCCACCACGATCGACTTCCTCACCGCGGTGCAGGGCGACGTCGTGCGCCTGCAGGACTCCGACGGCCGCCCCCTCACGGTGCGCGTGCCGGCCGGCGTCTCCGACGGGCAGAAGATCCGGCTCGCCGGCAAGGGCGAGCCGTCGGGCGACGGCGGCGCGTCGGGGGACATCATCCTCACGGTGCAGGTGCGCCCGCACCCCGTGTTCGAGCGCGACGGGCTGAACCTCCGGGTCAACGTGCCCGTCACGTTCCCCGAGGCCGCGCTCGGTGCGACCATCGAGGTGCCCACGCTCGGCGGCGATCCGGTGCGGCTGAAGGTCGCGCCCGGAACGTCCAGCGGCAAGGTGCTGCGCGTCAAGGGCCGCGGCGTCACGACCCCGAAGGGCACGGGCGACCTGCTCGCGCGCATCGAGGTCGCGGTGCCGTCGCGCCTCAGCGACGCCCAGCGCGTGGCGCTCGACGCGTTCGCCAGCTCGGGCCCCGACGAGGACCCGCGCCGCGAGCTCATCGAGCGGGCCAGGGGCTGACATGGATCCCCGCGACACGATGGACGAGGACGCCCGGGCTCAGCGCCCACCTCGAGGAGCTCGTCGTCGACGCGGATGCCCGGAGCGGGGGTACGGGCTCGGCCCTCGTGCG
>NZ_QWGT01000155.1 GCF_003576405.1 Clavibacter lycopersici | reverse complement strand
AGGCCGTGGTCGCCGTGGCGGCGGGCGCGTCGGAGGTGGCTGCGGTGCTGGGCTAGGAGCGCGCGCGGGCGGCGGCGGGGTCGGCGCGGGCGCCGGCTGGGCATCCGTCCCCCGAAGGGGGAGGGGCGACGGGGCACAGGGAGCGTTTAGCATTGCCACCGTCACCACCCCGTGTTCACCCGTCGTACCCGCGACGGTCACTCCCCGGACCAGGCCCACCCAGCCCGTTCCTCAACGGAGCCGTGGACCGGACGAGGTCTTCCCGGACCGCGTCGCACCCCGCACCACCCACCTGTAACCCGAAACGCAGGCAACCACCGATGAACCCGTCATCGGCGCCGGACCGTACCCGCCGTCCGCGCCCCCACGCGCCCACCCGCCTCCACGACACCACGCGACCGCTCGACGCGCTGCCCGGCACGCGATGAGCACCACGAGGAACCGCCCCGCGGCCCGGGGCGAGCGCACCCGCCTGCGCGCCGAGCGCCGCTCCGCGCACCGCCCGATCATCGGATCCGGCGTCGCGCCGGCCGCCCCCGTCGTCCCCTCGGGACGCCGCTGGGCCCGCGACTACCGCACCCGCCTCATCGCGAGCGACTGGGCGATCATCGTCACGACCGTCGTCGTCGCCCAGCTCACGCGCTTCGGCACGGGGGACGCGGCGGTCGACGCCGGCTCGCTCCAGCTCGACTACGGCGTCGTCTCGGTCGTGGTCGTGGCCGCGTGGATCGCCGTGCTCGGCGCCTTCCGCACCCGCGACGCCCGCATCGTGGGCGTCGGCGTCTCCGAGTACAAGCGGGTCGTCAACGCGTCGGCCATCACGTTCGGCGCGCTCGCGGTCGGCTTCCTGCTCCTCAAGGTGGACATCGCCCGGGGCTACGTGGTCGTGGCGTTCCCGCTCGGCGTCGCCGCGCTGCTGGTCGCACGGTGGAGCTGGCGCCAGTGGCTCATCCGCCGCCGGATCCAGGGCGCGCACCTCTCCCGCGTCGTCGTCGTGGGCGCCCGCGCCGACGTCGAGGACGTGGCCGCGCAGATCCTGCTGCGCCCCGCATCGGGCTACGCGGTCGTCGGCGTCGCGATCGACGAGCACCTCGACGGGCTCGAGGTCGCGGGGCGCACGATCCCCGTCGTCTCGGACCTCGGATCCGTCGCCGCGGCCGCCACCCGGACTGCCGCCGACGCCGTCATCGTCGCCAGCCAGCCGCGCGCCGGCAGCAACGCCGTGCGCACGCTCGGCTGGGAGCTCGAGGGCTCGTCGATCGAGCTGGTGCTCGCGTCGCGGCTCACCGACGTCGCCGGCCCCCGGATCCACTTCCGCCCGGTCGAGGGCCTCCCGCTCATCCACGTGGAGATCCCGCAGTTCGAGGGCGGGAAGCACGTGATGAAGCGGGCCCTCGACATCGCGGTGGCCGGCCTCGCGCTCGTGGTCCTCGCGCCCGTGATGCTCGTGATCGCGGGCATCGTCCGCGCCGACAGCCCGGGCGGCGCCATCTTCCGCCAGGAGCGCGTCGGGAAGTCCGGCCGGGAGTTCCGCATGCTGAAGTTCCGCTCGATGCGGGTCACCGCGGAGGCGGAGCTCGAGGCGCTGGCGGCGGCGAACGAGGGATCCGGCCCGCTGTTCAAGATGCGGAGCGACCCCCGCGTGACCCGCGTGGGCGCCGTGCTCCGCCGCTACTCGCTCGACGAGCTGCCGCAGCTGTGGAACATCCTCGTCGGCGACATGAGCCTGGTGGGCCCCCGCCCGCCGCTGCGCCGCGAGGTGCAGGGCTACGAGAGCCACGTGCACCGCCGTCTGTTCATCAAGCCCGGCCTCACGGGCATGTGGCAGGTGAACGGCCGGAGCGACCTGAGCTGGGACGAGAGCGTCCGGCTCGACCTGTACTACGTCGAGAACTGGTCCCTGACCGGCGACGTGATGATCATGTGGCGCACCTTCCGTGTGCTCACCCGACCCGTAGGGGCTTACTGATGTCTGCAATCGAACCGCGTCGACTCCGGATCGCCATGGTCGGGACCCGCGGGGTCCCCGCCGCGTACGGCGGATTCGAGACCGCCATCGAGGAGATCGGCCAGCGCCTGGCCGCCCGCGGCCACGACGTCACCGTCTACTGCCGCTCGGCCAACCGCTCGCGTCCGCGCACCCACCTCGGCATGACGCTCGTGCACCTGCCCGCGCTCAAGACCAAGTCGATCGAGACGCTCAGCCACACCGCGCTGTCCGCGATCCACCTGGCCTTCGGCAAGCGGCAGGACGCGGCCTTCGTGTTCAACGCCGCCAACGCGCCGTTCGTCCCCCTCATCCGCTCGCGCGGCGTGGCCACGGCCGTGCACGTGGACGGCCTCGAGTGGAAGCGCGGCAAGTGGGGCCGCATGGGGAAGAAGTACTACCGCGTGGCCGAGCAGATGGCCGTGAAGAACGCCGACGCGCTCATCTCCGACGCCCAGGGCATCGCCGACTACTACGACCACGAGTTCGGGATCCCCACGGAGCTGCTCACGTACGGCGCCAACATCCTGCGCGACCCCGCCAGCGACCGCCTCGCCGAGCTCGGCCTCGAGCCCGGCCAGTACCACCTCGTCGTCGCGCGCTTCGAGCCGGAGAACCACGTCGACGTGATCGTCGACGGGTACACGGCCTCGGACGCGACCCTCCCGCTCGTGGTCGTCGGATCCGCGCCGTACTCCGCCGCGTACACCGACCGCATCGAGCAGGTCGCCACCGCCGACCCGCGCATCCACCGCCTCGGCGGGGTGTGGGACCAGGAGCAGCTCGACCAGCTCTACGCCCACGCGCTCACCTACGTCCACGGCCACTCGGTCGGCGGCACCAACCCGTCGCTGCTGCGCGCCATGGGCGCCGCGACCGCGACGCTCGCCAACGACAACGTGTTCAACCGCGACGTGCTCGGCGAGGACGGCCGCTTCTGGTCGGACGCCGCCGGCGTCGCCGCGCTCGTCGAGGGCGCCGAGGCCGCCGCCGACGAGGCCGTCGCGATCGGCGCCCGCCTGCAGGAGCGCGCCGAGGAGACCTACGACTGGGACGCCATCGCCGACGGATACGAGGAGCTCGCCGCCCGCATGACGCGCGGCTACTCCACGCACGGGATGAGCCGCGGCGTCCGCTCGGCCACCCGCTGGGAGCCGGAGCTCCGCCCCGCCGACGCCAGCCGCACCTCCTTCCTCCTCGAGGAGAGCCGATGACCGCCACGACGACCGCCGACCCGCGCGCCGAGTCCTACCTCGACGTCGTCCGCCGCCTGGCCTCCGCGCAGAAGAAGGCGGCCCGGGGCGCGCCCGCGTACTCGATCCGCGTCAACCGGCCCGCGGGCCGGCTGCTCGCCGCGTGGGCGTACCGCGCGGGGCTGACCCCGAACCAGGTCACCGGGATCAGCGCGGCCTTCACCTTCACGGGGATCGCGCTCATCGCGCTGGTGGAGCCCGCCGCCTGGGTGGGCATCGCCGTGTGGCTGCTCCTCGCCGTGGGCTACGCGTTCGACTCGGCCGACGGCCAGGTGGCGCGGCTCCGCGGCGGCGGCTCGCTCTCGGGCGAGTGGCTCGACCATGTGGTGGACTGCATCAAGATCTCGTCGCTGCACCTCGCGGTGCTCGTGTCGATGCACCGCTGGCCCGCCACCGACTCCGACGCATGGCTGCTCGTGCCCATCGCCTACGCGATCGTCGCCGCGGCGAGCTTCTTCGCGATGATCCTCAACGACCAGCTGAAGCGCGTGCACGCCGTCACCGGCGCCACCGCCCCCGAGGCCGGCCGCTCGACGCTCCTGCGGTCGCTCCTCGTGATCCCCACCGACTACGGCTTCCTCTGCATCGTGTTCGCGCTGCTCGGCGCCCCCGTCGTCTTCCTCGCGGTCTACGCGCTGATGATGCTGGCCAACGCCGGGCACCTCGCCCTCGCGTCGGTGAAGTGGTTCCGCGACATGGGCGCGCTCGACGCGCGCCGCGCCGAGGCCGCCGCGGGATCCGCGCGGGTCACCGCGTGACCGCGTTCGCCGGCGTGGAGCACGCGCTCGCGCAGGCAGAGGACGAGGGCGCGGACCTCCGCGGCCGCACCATCCTCGTCGCGCACCCGAGCGCCGAGCTCTACGGATCCGACCGCGTGCTGCTCGAGAGCGTCGCCGGCCTCGTGGCCGCGGGCGCCCGCACGTTCGTGACCCTGCCGACCGACGGCCCGCTCGTCGCCGCGCTCACGGGCGTCGGCGCGGTCGTGCACCACGCCCCCACGCCCGTCCTCCGGAAGTCGATGCTGCGCCCGCGCGGCTTCGCGACCCTGGTCGGCCAGTCCGTCCGCGGCCTGTCCGCGGGGCTCGGCCTCGTGCGCCGCACGCGCCCCGACGCCGTCTACGTCAACACCGTCACGATCCCGCTGTGGATCCTCGTCGGCCGCCTCACCGGCCGTCCCGTCCTCGCCCACGTGCACGAGGCGGAGGGGTCCGCGTCGCGCGCCGTCGGCACCGCGCTCGCCCTGCCGCTCGCGCTCGCCACGACCGTCGTCGCGAACAGCCGCTACAGCGTCGACGTGCTGGGCCGCGCGCTCCCGCGGGTCGCGCGCCGCGCCGAGGTCGTCTACAACGGCGTGCCCGGTCCCGCGCACGTCGTGCCCGCGCGGGAGGCGCTCGACGGCGGCCTCCGGGTCCTGTACGTCGGCCGGCTCTCCGACCGCAAGGGCGTGGACGTCGCCGTCGAGGCGATCGTCGAGCTCCGCGACCGCGGAGCCCGGGCGAGCCTCGACATCGTCGGCGCGGTGTTCCCCGGATACGAGGCGTACGAGGAGCAGCTGCGCACGACGATCCGCGTCCTCGACCTCGAGGACCGCATCACGCTGCACGGCTTCCACGCCGACGTGACCCCCTTCGTGGCCGCCGCCGACGTGTGCGTCGTGCCCTCGCGGGTCGACGAGCCGTTCGGCAACACCGCCGTCGAGGCCCTGCTGGCCGCGCGGCCCGTGGTGGTCAGCGACACCTCCGGCCTCCGCGAGGCCGCAGGCGGATACGAGTCGGCGCTCATGGTGCCGCCCTCGGATCCGGCCGCCCTCGCGGACGCCCTCCACGACATCGCGACGGACTGGGACGCCTACCGCGCCCGGGCCGCCCGCGACCGCTTCCGCGCCGAGCACCGGCACGGACCCGGGCTCTACCGGCAGCGCATCGCGCGGTCGGTGGGCACGATGCTCGGCGCCGCGAGGCGCTGACACGCGACCGCGGAGCCCCGGACGGGGGGACGCGGATCGCGCAGGACCACGCGCCCGCCGGGAAGCGGGCAGACAGACTCGACATCACACACACGAGGGGGCGGGACATGGATCCGCACGACTACTGGACAGCGCTTCGACGACGATGGATCACGATCCTGCTCCTCGGGCTCGTCGGCGGGGCGGCCGCGTACGGCTACGCGGCGACGCTGTCCCCCAGCTACCGCTCCTCGAGCAGCGTCTTCGTCTCCAGCACGCAGGGCGACACCACGACGGAGCTCGTGCAGGGGTCCACGTTCTCCCAGGACCTCGTGCAGTCGTACGCGCAGCTGGCGACGACGCCCGCCGTGCTCGAGCCCGTCATCACGCGCCTCGGGCTCGAGACGACGCCCACCGCGCTCGCGCGCAGCATCACCGTGGACACTCCGCTCAACACGGTCATCATCGACGTGGCCGTGACCGACGCGGTCCCCGAGCAGGCGGCCCGCATCTCGGACGCCATCAGCGACTCGCTCGCCGACGTGGCGGGCGACCTCGCTCCCGCGAACGCGTCCGGGGACCCCTCCGTCGAGCTGACGACGGTCGCCGAGGCGCAGGTGCCGCGGAACCCGATCGGCCCGAACACGCGCCTCATCGCCCTCACCGGGATCCTCGCCGGGCTCGCCCTCGGCGTCCTCTACGCGCTGGCCCGCCAGGTGCTCGACACGCGCATCCGCACCGACCGCGACGTCGCGCGCGCCACCGACGCGCCCGTCGTCGGCCAGGTCGAGCGCCGGGACCAGGCCGACGGGATCACCATGCTCGCGGCGCCGCACAGCGCCGCGGCGGAGGGGTACCGCCGCATCCGCACGAACCTCGAGTTCGCGGACGTGGACACCCCCATCCGCTCGCTCGCCGTCACGAGCGCCGTGCCCGGCGAGGGCAAGACGACCACGGCCGTCAACCTCGCCCTCGCGCTGAGCGAGCACGCCGAGAGCGTCCTGCTCGTCGACGCCGACCTCCGACGCCCGACGGTCGCGGACCAGACCGGGCTCGAGGGAGCCGTCGGCCTCACCACGATCCTCGTCGGCGGGGCCCGCGCCGAGGACGCCGTGCAGCCGTGGGCGCCGGGGGTGGACGTGCTGACCTCGGGCACCGTGCCGCCGAACCCCAACCAGCTGCTCGGGTCCGCCGCCATGGCGACCCTGATGGCGGACCTGACCGCGCGCTACGAGTTCGTGGTCCTGGACACGCCGCCGATCCTGCCGGCGGCCGACGCCCTCACGCTCGCGCACCTGACGGACGGCGCGGTCGTCGTCACCCGGGCCCGCTCGACCCGGCGCGCGCAGCTCGCCGAGGCGGTGGACGCCCTCGACGCCGTGAAGGCCCGCACGCTCGGCGTCGTGCTCACGCGCGTCGCCCCGTCGAAGCGCACCTCGTACTACGGGCCGGATGCGGCCGCCGCCTCGGCAGCCGACGCCGCTCCCGGCGGCGGTGCGGTGGCGACGGACGAGCGGGCCGCGGAGGAAACCCGCCCGGCCGCGAACC
>NZ_QWGT01000154.1 GCF_003576405.1 Clavibacter lycopersici | reverse complement strand
GCCGGCGTCCTCGTGGCCCTCGGCACGCGCGTGGCCCGGGGCCCGGTGGCCGCGATCTACGGCGACGGCGGCGCCATCGACGCCGTGCGCGCCGGCGCGGTGCCCGTCGGCGACCGATCGGTGGCCCAGGCCCGGATCCTCGTGGCCCTCCTGCTCGACCACCACCCCGTCGGCGAGGCCCGCGTCCTGCTGGCCGCCGCCGCGGATCCCACGACCACCATTCACACCCCGGCCGGCACCCTGCCGGCCTGACCCATCACCCGACGGAAGGACCCCCATGGCCAAGGACATCATCATCGCGTTCGGCATCGACGTCGACGCGGTGAGCGGCTGGCTCGGCTCGTACGGCGGCCAGGACTCCCCCGGCGACATCTCCCGCGGCCTGTTCGCGGGCGAGGTCGGCGTGCCGCGCCTCAACGCCCTGCTCGCCAAGCACGGCCTCCCCTCCACCTGGTTCTGGCCGGGCCACTCGATCGAGACCTTCCCGCGCGAGTTCGACCAGGTCGTCGCGGCCGGGCACGAGATCGGGGCGCACGGCTACAGCCACGAGAACCCCATCGAGATGTCGCGCCAGCAGGAGGCCGACGTGCTCGACCGCTCCATCGAGCTCATCGAGTCGCGCGCCGGCCGCCGGCCCACCGGCTACGTCGCCCCGTGGTGGGAGTTCTCCCGCGTGACCAACGAGCTCCTCATCGAGCGCGGGATCCGCTACGACCACTCCCTCATGCACCGCGACTTCGAGCCGTACTACGTGCGCGTCGGCGACACGTGGCAGGGCGTCGACTACACGAAGGACGCAGGCGACTGGATGCACCCGCTCGTGCGCGGAGAGGAGACCGACCTCGTCGAGATCCCCGCGTCGTGGTACCTCGACGACCTGCCTCCCATGATGTTCGTCAAGGGCAGCCCCAACAGCCACGGCTTCGTGAACCCCCGCCACCTCGAGGAGATGTGGCGCGACCAGTTCGACTGGGTGTACCGCGAGCAGGACTACGGCGTCTTCACCTTCACGATCCACCCCGACGTCTCGGGCCGCCCGCAGGTGCTCCTCATGCTCGAGCGGCTCATCGCCCACATCGACTCGCACGAGGGCGTCCGCTGGGCGACCTTCGACGAGATCGCCCGCGACTTCCAGGCCCGCTCCCCGCGCACCCCGCGCGTCCCCTGATCCGCGCCCCACGACCGCAGGAGACCACCCCCATGAGCACCGACACCTCCCGTCCCGGCGCCGCGTCCGCGAGCGCCACCGCATCCGCGAGCGCCCTGCCCGCCGGCCTCGAGAAGGTCAGCGTCCGACAGACCCGCCGCGTCACGGGCATCGCCTTCCTCGCGTGGACCATCGCGGTCTACGACTTCATCCTCTTCGGCACCCTGCTGCCCGACATCTCGCGCGACTTCGACTGGGACACGAGCGAGTCGCTGCTCGTCTCGACCCTGGTGAGCGTCGGCACGGCGGTCGTCGTGCTGCTCGTCGGGCCGATGGTCGACCGGCTCGGCCGGCGCATCGGCATGGTCGTGTCCGTCACGGGCACGGCGCTGTCGTCGGGCGCGACCGCGCTCAGCGCCGGGGCGGTCTCGCTGGTCGGGATCCGCAGCATCAGCGGGCTGGGCCTCGCGGAGCAGTCCATCAACGCCACCTACCTCAACGAGATCTACGAGCAGACGGAGGACGAGCGGATCCGCCGCAACAAGGGCTTCGTCTACGCGATGGTGCAGACGGGCTGGCCGCTCGGCGCGCTGCTCGCCGCCGCATTCGTCGGCCTGATCACGACGGCGTTCGGGCCGGGCAGCTGGCGCATCGCGTTCGGCCTCGCGACCGTGCCCGCGCTCGTGGTCGCGGCGATCTGCCTCACCCTCCGGGAGAGCCCGCAGTTCGTGGCGCAGCAGCGGATCCGTCGGCTGCGCGCCGCCGGGCTCGTCGACGAGGCGGCCGCGTTCGCCCGCGCCACCGGGCTCGACGTGCAGCGCTCCGCTCCCATCGCGCGCATCTTCCAGGGCAAGCACCTCCGCAGCACGATCGTGCTGAGCGTGGCGTGGCTGCTCAACTGGTTCGGGATCCAGACCTTCTCCGTGCTCGGCACCACGGTGCTCGAGTCGGGAAAGCACATCGACGCGTCCAACGCGCTGCTCTTGATCATCGCGTCGAACTGCGTGGGCGTGCTCGGCTACCTCGCGCACGGCTGGCTCGGCGACCGGCTCGGCCGCCGCAACGTGATCGTGGGCGGCTGGCTCGTGGCGGGGATCGCGTTCGCGGTCATGCTGCTCGGCCCGGACGACGCGGCGTTCGTGATGGGCGCCTACATGGTCGGGCTGTTCTTCCTGCTCGGGCCGTACGCGGCGATCCTGTTCTTCCAGGCCGGCTGCTTCGACAGCGACTGCCGGGCGACGGGATCCAGCTTCATCGGCGCGATGAGCCAGCCGGGCGCCATCATCGGCGGCTTCCTGCTCACGGGCCTCACGGCGAGCGCGATGTCGTTCGGCCAGGCGGCGCTGTGGGTGGGCGCCGGCGGGATCCTCGCCTCGGCCCTCGTGATGCTGCTCGCGAAGCCCACGGGCGAGACCCGCGAGGCGACGGCGTGAGCGGCGCAGCACCCGTCGCGCTCGTCACGGGCGGCGCCTCCGGCATCGGGCGGGCCACCGCGGTGCGGCTCGCCGCCCGCGGAGACCGCGTGGTCGTCGGCCGATACCCCGGCGATCCGCACGACGCGGGCGCGACCCTCGAGGCCGTGCGCGCGGTCGGCGGGACGGGCATCGCGGTGGACCTCGACGTGGCGTCCACCCGCTCGGTCGACGCGTTCGTGCGGGCGGCGCTCGAGGCGTACGGGCAGGTGGACCACGTGGTCGCGGCCGCCGGGATCCTCCGCCGCGCGCCGCTGGGCGCGATGACGGACGAGCGGTGGGACGAGGTGCTGGGCGTCGACCTCGGCGGCGTGATGCGCGTGATCCGCGCGGCCGAGCCGCTCCTCGGCCGCGGCTCGTCGATCGTGGCGGTGTCGTCCATCGCGGGCGGCGTGTACGGCTGGGGCGACCACGCGCACTACGCGACCGCGAAGGCCGGCGTCGTCGGGCTGGTGCGGAGCGCGGCCGTGGAGCTCGCGCCGCGCGGGATCCGGGCGAACACCGTGATCCCGGGCCTCATCGAGACCCCGCAGTCGCTCGACGCGGTCAACTCGCTCGGGGCCGACGGCCTGCGGCGCGCGGGCGACCGCATCCCCGCGGGACGCGTCGGCCGGCCCGACGAGGTCGCCTCGGTCATCGCGTTCCTCGCCTCCGACGACGCCGCCTACGTGACGGGCCAGGCCCTCACCGTGGACGGCGGCCTGACGATCGCGATGCAGGAGTGAGCGGCGACGCGTCGCCGCTCGTGCCGCGCAGCGACCGGCTGCGCGGGCGCACCGCGCTGGTCACGGGCGCGGCGAGCGGCATCGGGGCGGCCATCGCGCGCCACTTCGTGCTCGCGGGCGCCGACGTGGCGCTGCTCGACCTCGCGCCCGCCGTGCACGAGGAGGCCAGGCGGATCGGCGCGATCGGCGCCGTCACGGCCGACGTCTCGGACGAGGCGCAGGTCGCGGCCGCCGTCGCGGAGGCCGGCCGGATGCTCGGCCGGATCGACGTGCTGGTCAACTCGCACGGCATCCTCACCGAGGCGCCCGTGGCGGAGATGACGCTCGCGACCTGGCAGCGCACGATCGACGTCGACCTCACGAGCGTGTTCCTCCTGACGCGCGCCGTGCTGCCGGGGATGCTCGAGCGGCGCGACGGGCGGATCATCACGGTCGCGTCGCAGCTCGGCCAGAAGGGCGGCGTGGGGCTGGCGCACTACGCGGCCGCGAAGGCGGGGGTCATCGCGTTCACGAAGTCGCTCGCGCTCGAGGTGTCGGGCTCGAACGTGCTCGCGAACGTCATCGCGCCGGGTCCGATCGGGACGCCGCTCGTCGACGCCATCTCCGAGGACTGGAAGGACGCCAAGCGCCGGGAGCTCCCGCTCGGCCGCTTCGGCACGGTCGACGAGGTCGCGCCGACCGCGGTGCTGCTGGCCGCGGATCCCGACGGCAACCTCTTCGTCGGCCAGACGCTCGGGCCCAACAGCGGCGACGTGATGCCCTGACGCACGCCGCGGTGCGCGGTCATACGCGCTCCGGTCGCCGGGGGTCGGTGCCGGCTCAGGCGGCCGCGACCCGATCGGCCTCGACGGGCTCGCGCAGCGCGCAGGCCTCGGCGAGCGCGCCGAGCAGGGCGGGCAGCTGATCGCGCTCAGCCCCCGGGTCCTCCGGGTGCCACTGCACCCCGATGACGGGCGCGGACTCGTGCTCGACGGCCTCCGGCACGCCGTCGGGGGCTACGGCGACGACGCGGAGGCCGGTGCCCGGGCGGTCGACCGCCTGGTGGTGGGCGCTCCGCACGACGACCTCGGTGGATCCGAGGACCCGGGCGAGGCGGCTGCCCGCGGTGACGCGCACGTCGTGGTCGCGCATCACGGCCGTGATCTCCTCCGCGTCGTTGCGGTGCTCCCCCACGCCCTCGATGTGCTGCTGCAGGGTGCCGCCGAGCGCGACGTTGACGATCTGGGCGCCGCGGCAGATCCCGAGCAGCGGCGTGCCCTCGGCGACCGCGCGGCGGACGAGCGCGATCTGCCCGGCGTCGGCGACCTCGCGGTGCGTCGAGCGGCCCTCGTACTCCGCGGGCCCGCCGTAGAAGCGGGGCGCGACGTCCTCGCCGCCCATGATGACGACCGCGTCGGACTGCCGGGTGCGGGCCAGGAGCGACTCGACACCCTCGTCCTCCGCGGCGATGTTCTCGACCGACCAGCCCGCGGCGTCGGCGATCTCGGCGACGCGCGCGTTGAGGCCCTGCACCAGCGTGTTGTACGCGGCAGCCTCGGGACGGGAGCGGGTCACCTGCACGACGGCGAGGCGGAGGGGGGCGGGCATGGATCCAGTCTGCGGTCTCACCCGCGCCGCCGCACGCCGCGCGTCATGTTCCGCAACACGCGGCGGGCGCGGCGCGGGCGCCGCGCGCGTCAGGGCCAGACGAGCGTGTGCGACCAGGATCCGTCGGGGCCTGACCGGTACATGATCCGCAGCTGCCCGTGGTCCTCGGTGGCCTGCCAGAACTCGACGACCGTGGGCTGCAGCACGTAGGCGCGCCACGACTCGGCGACGAGACCGGGATCGGCGTCCACGGCCTCGCGGGCCCGGGCGACGCGCGCGTCCCGCTCGGCGGCGTCGGGCATCGGCTCGCTCTGGTCGCCCGCGATCACCTCGGCGCGCGACGACGGGTGCCGGGAGAGGAAGTCGCGCTCGCTCACCTCGCGGTCGCCGTGGAAGACGGGACCTGTCGCGCGGATCTGGCGCCCGCGCTCCCGCCAGTACGCGACGAGCGCCGCGCGCGGGTTCGCCTCGAGGTCGCGGCCCTTGGGGCTGTCGGCGAGGGAGGAGAACCACAGGGCGCCCGGCTCGTCGTCGACCGCGGGGGTCACGTCCTTGAGCAGCAGGGTGCGCGCGCTCGGGCGCCCCTCCGCGTCGGCGGTGGCGAGGACGACCGCGTTCGGCTCGGCGGCGTCATGGGCGACGGCGTCGCGGATCCACGCGATGACGAGGTCGATCGGGTCATCCGGCAGGTGCGCCGGGTCGAGCTCGGGGAAGTCGTGGGGCTTCGGCTTCGCGCCCTTCAGGAGGTCGCGGACCGGGGTGGAGTCGTCGTCGTCTGCCATGCGCCGAGCCTAGGCCGACCCGCTGCGGACGCCCGGGCGACGCGTGCGCGGGAGGACGACGGCTCCATCGCCCGCAGCGCGCGCGGGGCCGGATGACGCCCGATCCGAGGGCGCGCGTTCGCCACGGCGCGGGAATCGGATTGGTCTCCGTGCCACTGGAATTTTCCAGTACCGGCGGACGTGGTCGCGCCGCTCGTCGTTCGCTACGTTCTTCCTCAGGCCCGCTCCCCCAGTTGGGCCCAGCACCACGCGGCGGGAACCCGAGACCCGTCTCGGGCCCCGCCGCGTGTGTTCACCGCGTCCTCCGCACCGCCGATCACGAGCGTGCGTCGAGTCGATGCGATCGCCTTCGACGTGGGATCGGCGGGCGCGGCACGGATCGCACCCCGGACGCACGAGAGGCCGGCCCCGCTGGCGGGACCGGCCTCTCACCGCACCAACACGGGATATGGGAAGGTGTGCCCCCAGGAGGATTCGAACCTCCGCCCCTGCCTCCGGAGGGCAGTGCTCTATCCCCTGAGCTATGGGGGCCAGGGAGCGCGCGAGCGCGGATCCAGGGTAGCACCGGCGACGAGGCCCGCCGTGCCGCCGCCACCGACCCGGAGCGTCGTGCGCATTCCCCCTCCCGAGGAGACTCCCCGCTCCGGCACAGGCGCGGCACGCCAGGATGGTGCCAGGACGACCGCCGCGCCGCCCGGGCACGGCGGCCCACCCCATCCCTCCGAGGAGACCACCCGTGAAGCTGTCCCGCATCGCCGCCGCCGCCACCGGCTTCCTGCGCACGTCGAAGGGCCAGGACGTCGGCCGCACCGCCATCGATAGGGTGTCCGGCATCGCCGACAAGGCCACCGGCAGCAAGCACGCCGACAAGATCCAGAAGGCGCGCCAGGCCGCCGACGACCAGCTGCGCAAGCTCGGCCCCGACGGCGGCCGCGGCGGCCAGGGCCCCGTGCCGCCCGCGACACCGCCCCGCCGCTGAGCGCCGGCAGCCTCGAGCTCACGCTGGACGCGGCGTCCGACGCAGCGGTCCGGTCGTGGTGGCGCGCCCTCGCCGCCGGAGCTTCCGC
>NZ_QWGT01000153.1 GCF_003576405.1 Clavibacter lycopersici | reverse complement strand
CGCTCGGCCCGCCGTCGTCCACGGGACCCGACGCCGCGCCCTCGGCCGCCGCCTGCGCCGCGCGCTCGCGCGAGCCGTCGAGGTCGATGAGGCGGTCGAGGCCCACGACCACGCCGCGGGCGCTCCGGGTCGCACGGAGGGCGAGCAGGATCCCCGCCTCGTAGGCGCTCGGCGCGAGCGTGTCGTGGCTGATGGTGAGCACCTCGCCGTTGCCGCCGAAGACGACGTCCTGCTTGGCCACGACGCCCAGCATGCGGAGGCTGTGCACCGGGATGCTCGCGACCTGCTGGCCGCGTGCCCGCTGGTCGGTGTGCGGCGCCTGCACCGGTCCGCGTGCGCCGCGCGCCTGCGACATGAGCTCCGCCGTGCGGACCGCCGTGCCCGAGGGCGAGTCGATCTTCGACGCGCCGTGCGCCTCGACGATCTCGATGGAGTCGTAGAAGCGGGCGGCCATCTGCGCGAACGAGGTCGCGAGGACGCTGCCGACGGAGAAGTTCGGGATGATGACGACGCCCACGGCGAGGTTGCCGGTGATCCGCCGCTCGAGCTCCGTGATCCGCTCGCCCGTCCAGCCGCTCGTGCCCACGAGGACGTTCATGCCGTGCGCGACCGCGTACTCGACGACGCCCTGGCTGACCGCCGGGAGCGTCACGTCGACCGCGATGTCGGCGCCGAGCATGTCCGACAGCTCGCCCTTGGAGTCGAGGCTGGCGACGAGCTCGAACTCGTCGCTCGCCTCGACGATCTGCGTGATGAGCTGGCCCATGCGTCCCGTTGCGCCGACGACGGCGACCGTGGTTGTCATCCGTCCAGCGTACCGGCGCGGCCCGCGACGACGCTGGCCGGCCCGGCGGATGCGCCGCTAGTAGGGCTGCTGCTCCGGGAGGCCGGTGCGCAGCTCGACGGGCAGGTGGCCGAGGTCGTTGTGCACGACGAGGACAGGAGGCTTGGCCGAGCGCACGCGGATGATGGTGAGGCCGCAGTTGGCCTGGTTGATGCCCATCCACCGCCACTCGGGAGCGTCGAACACGTGCCGCACGAACCAGGCGATGACGAAGTTGTGCGTGATCAGGAGGTCGTGCCGGTCGTCGCGCGCGGGCGCCAGGAACTCGCTCACCGCGTCGGCCATCTGCGCGCTGCCGGCGTCGATCTCCTCCTCGGTGATCCCGCCGAAGAACGACTCGAACGCGTGCGGCATGTCCGGCACGGGCCCCGACGGGATGCAGTCGAACAGGAGGGACGACGGCTCCGGCTCCATCGCGGGCATGCGCTCCGCCATGATCGTCGCGGTCTCCTCCGCGCGCGCGAGCGGCGAGTGGCGCACGGACGTGAACGGCACGCCGCTCAGGCGGTCGGCGATGCAGTGGGCCTGGCGCTTGCCGCGACCGGACAGCGGTCCGTCCGGCAGGCCGTGCTCGGCGTCCTGCTGCTCGCCGTGGCGCACGAGGTAGATGTAGTGGGACACGGTTCCTCCTAGAGGAGCGAGGGGGTCGCGAGCAGCGGGGCGAACGCGTCGGCGCCGACGGTGCCGACTGCGGCGATCGAGAGCGGACGGGAGACCAGGTCGGCCGCGAGGGCGCGGACGTCCTCGGCGGTGACGCGGGAGAGGCGGGAGAGCGTCTCGTCGAGGTCGACGTACTCGCCGGTCGTGATCTCGGACCGGCCGAGCCGCGACATGCGCGTGTCCGAGTCCTCCAGCGCGAGGGCGGACTGGCCGGAGAGCTGACCGAACGCGCGCGCCAGCTCCTCCTCGGTCACGTGCTCCTCGGCGATCCTCTGGTACTCCGCGACCATGAGGCGCGACACCTGCTCGGTCTTGGCGGCCGTGCATCCGGCGTAGAGGCCGAAGACGCCCGCGTCCGAGTAGGAGGCGCCGAACGAGTAGACGGAGTACGCGAGGCCGCGCTTCTCGCGCACCTCCTGGAAGAGGCGCGACGACATGCCGCCGCCGAGCACCGAGTTGAGCATGGCGAGGGCGGGCCGGCGGGCGTCGGACGCCGCGAGTCCCGGCACGCCGAGCAGGATGTTCGTCTGCTCGATGGGGCGGTCGACGATGACCAGGTCGCTGCCGCGGGTGATGACCGGGGTGTCGCCCGTCCGACGCGCGACGGGCGCCGCCTCGACGGACAGGTCCCAACCCGCGCGCTCGAGGCCGGCGGTGACGCGTGCGACGAGCTCGTCGTGATCGACGGAGCCGGCCGCCGTGATGACGAGGTCCTGCGGGCGGTAGTTGCGGCGGTAGTGCGCGACGACGGCGTCGCGCTCGGCGGCCTCGATGTCCGCGGGGCTGCCGCCGATGGGTCGGCCGAGCGGGTGATCACCGAGCACGGCCTCGAAGAAGCGCTCGCTCACGACGTCGCCGGGGTCGTCGTCCGCCATGGCGAGCTCCTCGAGGATGACCCCGCGCTCGGTCTCGAACTCGTCGGCGTCGATGAGGCTCGAGGTGACCATGTCGGCCAGCACGTCGACCGCCATGCCGAGGTCGCGATCCTGCACCTTGGCGTAGTAGCAGGTGTACTCCTTCGCCGTGACGGCGTTGTGCTCGCCGCCGACCGCGTCGAAGGACACGGCGATGTCGAGGGCCGTGCGCGACGGCGTGCCCTTGAAGAGCAGGTGCTCGAGGAAGTGGGTGGACCCGAGATCGCCCGGCTGCTCGTCGCGCGAGCCCACCGCGACCCACATGCCGATCGTGGCGCTGCGGCTGCCCGGCACGTCCTCGCTGAGGATGCGCACGCCGGACGGCAGTACGGAGCGCCGGACGCGGGCGCCGCCCGTCGACTGCACGGTGAGCTCGGGGAGGTCGAGGGGGAGTTCTACGGCGCGGGACATCAGCGTCACCCTACGCCACGGGCCCCGCGACATCCCGGGCGCTCCGGGCGGCGGACGCGGAGGTCACGGACATCCAGGTCCGGCGTTCCGTGTCCCGCACGCCCCGCCGACCAGGACCGTCGAGCCCTGCAGGACGTGGATCGTCACCGGCCCGATCTGCACCGGGAGGGTGCCCGGGATCTGCTGCCACGCATCCCCGTCGAACCGATAGCTGGGCGAGTACGCGATCGTCAGCATCACCTGCCGGTCGCCCAAGCTCGCGTACACGTGACTCGTGTCCGTCGCGGTGAAGTCCTGCTGCCCCAGCTCCCGCCACGACGCCCCCGGACCCTCGACCGTGGTCGACGTCCCGTCGCCGTGATCCCACGAGAACGACACCGGCACGAACCGCACCTGCGCCGGACGCCCCAACAACACCCCGTCCACCACCTGGACGGGCGCGTCCGTGAACAGGTTCACCGGAGCACCCACGACCGCCCACCCGTTCGGCTGCGACCGGATCGACGCATCCCGCGGCACGAACTGCGCCACGTCCTGCAAGTCCACCCCCGGAGCGGCAGGCGTGGCCGGCGCCGGGTCCGACGGCTTCGCGGGCGCCTTCGCCGGCGGCAAGAACGCGTGCTGCCCATCCGAACACAGACCACCACCCGACAGACGCGCGCTCGGAGTGCACGGCACGTCCACGTCCGCTGCCATCCGCCCCCGCGGCACGGGCGCCTCAAGGTGTGGCGCCGTAGACGGTGTGGGTTGCAAGGGATCAGCCGGCGGATGAGCAGCTGCGCCGGAGGAGAAAGCCACACCGGCGCGGGTGGAGTCCGCTTGCAAGGCCACTCCCCCGCCCTGAATGCCTCCTGTCGTGCAGATGCCTTCACCGCCGAATTTGGCGCTGCAGGGATCGTCCGCTGATTCTGCTTCGGCGACGAGAGCAGGCGACAAGGCGAGGATCAGAGCCACCACGGGTGCGAGCAGACTCAACCGCATGCGTGCACGTCCTCATTGCGCACGATGTCGCTGATACGCCAGAGCGCATCGTCGGATTTGACAGCCTTCACCTGCAGGGACTGGCGGACCGCACGATCGGGCGTCACATCTGCACCGTTCGAGTCGATGATCCTCGTGCCACTGATGTCAAGGCAGACCTGGGCGGTCATGTACTGCGCTCCCTGCGGGTCGATGCCACGATCCGTGACCTCGAATCCCGACACCAGCTCCTGACCGTCGGTCCGCTGCCCCTGCTGACGTGCCTTGTGAAGCCCCGCTTCCTCGCTTTTCAGCGCACTCCCCGTGAGCAATGCCGCGAGGTCCTGATCCGTGAGGGAATTTGCGTCGAGGTCGACGAACCTGGTGAATACATCGTGGAATGCCTGTTCGTCCTGCTGCTCCTGGGTCAGGGAAAGGGCTGGCGCGGGTACAGGGGTGGACGATGAGGCGCATCCCGCGAGCACCTGGCAGGAGAGGAGGACGGCCACCGACAGCGCCACCGCTCCCCCTCGTCGTCGCAGCGGGATGCGCGGTCGCTCGTGCAAGGTCGTCTCCCCCGGGCCGTACGGATCCCGCGCGGACAGGCGGGCGCAGGAGCGCCGGGCATCGCGGGTCCCCGCAAGGTAGCCGCAGGGACGCGGCAGCCACCGCGACCCTCCACATCGCGGGGAGCGATCACGGGCACGGAGCCCTGGGGACGACTACTCGGACGCGCGGTCGAGCCGGGTCACGTCGTGCCGCGAGAGCTGCACGTGCGCCGCTTGCACCAGGTCGTGGACCTGCTCGGGCCGGCTCGCGCTCGCGACCGGGGCGACGATGCCCGGCTTCGCGAGGAGCCACGCCAGCGCGATCGTCGCGACGCTCGTGGAGTGGTGGTCGGCGATCTCGTCGAGGGCGGCGAGCACGCGGAGCCCTCGCCGGGTGAGGTACGTGGCCGCGCGGGCCCCGCGTGCGCCCTCGCGCACCGAGTCGCGCGTCCGGTACTTGCCCGTGAGGAACCCGTTCGCGAGCGCGAAGTACGGCATCACCGCGAGCTGCTGCCCGCGGACCACGTCGAGGTACGCCGACTCGTAGGGCGCGCGGTTGACGAGGTTGTAGTGCGTCTGCAGCGCGACGAACCGCGGGGCGTCGTACAGGCCGCCCATGATCCGCGCGTGCAGCAGCCGCTCGGCGGCGTAGTTCGACGCGGCGAGGTGGCGCACCTTGCCCGACGCGATGAGGCGGCCGGCGGCGGCGAGGCTCTCCTCGAGCGGCACGTCGAGGTCGTCCCAGTGGAAGTAGAGGAGGTCGATGTGGTCGGTGCCGAGCCGCGACAGGCTCGCGTCGACGGCGCGCTCGATGCGGGATCCGCCGAGGCCGGGGAAGTCCTCGCTCTTGCCGATCTTGGTCGCGACGACCATGGAGTCGCGGTTGCGACGCTCGCGCATCCACGAGCCGATCATGTGCTCGCTGCGGCCGCTCGCGTAGGAGTCGGCGGTGTCGATGAAGTTGCCGCCCGCCTCCTGGTAGGCGTCGAGGATCGCCGAGGTGTCCTCGGGGCCGGCCGTCCAGCCGAAGACGTTGCCGCCGAGAGCGAGGGGGAAGACGCGGAGGTCGGTGTCGCCGATCGCGCGGCGGCGGGCGGGGTGCGGGATGCTCCCGCCGGTGCGCAGGCCGGGCTCGGCGGCGGAGGCCGATGCCTCGAGCACGAGCGCGCCGGCGGCCTGGACGGTGGCGTCGACGATCGCGCCCGCATCCGGCGTCGGGTCGGTCGGGCGCGCACGACGTGCGACGAGCGCGGCGCCGCGACGGCGGCGCAGCAGCGGAGCGGTGGCGACGTCCGAGGGGGTGGGAGGAGAGGACGTCACAGCTCGAGGATACCGTTCAGCAGGCGAAAGGTTTGCGTACCAAGGGACTGGGCGCGCCGACGTTCGCCACCGGGACATCGGCCGGGCACGGGGCCTCCGAGGAGGGTCGGCCGCGCCCGCGGCGCCGCCGGAAGGGGTGCCGTGGATCCCCCGACCCCGGCACCCCTCGGCGGTCAGCATCCCCCGATGCGTCCCCCGGAGGCGGGCGATCACGTGGACCGGCCCGCATCGATCACGCTATCGATGCACCCGCGTCGGGACCCAGCCCCTCTTCGGGGGCCCCGGCCGCGGTATCCGGGTCGGACAGACGCGCCAGGAGGCGGCCCGGATGCGCGTCGGGGATGCTTCCCGGCCGCATCCCGGCCCGCCGTGCGAGGCTGGGGAGGTCAGCACCACCGAGAGGAACCCCCGTGCCCAACGACCCGCTGCACCGCCTGCCGGATGCCGCCCCCTTCCACCTCACCAGCCCCGACTTCGCCGACGGGGCACCGCTGCCCCAGTCGGCGCGCGGTGCCGCGCAGGGCGGCGAGGACCGCTCCCCCGCCCTCACGTGGACGGGCGCGCCCGCCGCGACCCGCAGCTACGTGCTCACCGCGTACGACCCCGATGCCCCGACCGGGAGCGGCTTCTGGCACTGGGCGGTGCGCGGGATCCCCGCCTCCACCACGGCGCTGCCAGCCGGAGCGGGCGACCCGGATGCGGGCCTCCTCCCGGAGGGCGCCGTGACCATGCACAACGAGGCACGCGAGACGCGGTTCGCCGGGGCGACGCCGCCCGCGGGCCACGGCACGCACCGCTACTTCTTCATAGTCACCGCGCTCGACGTCGAGTCGCTGGAGATCCCCGAGGGTGCGACCCCCGCGGTCCTCGGCTTCCTGATGCTGCCCCACGTGATCGGGCGCGCCCAGCTCGTGGGCACCGCGATCACCGTCGAGGGCTGAGCGCGGAGACGAGGAGGACGCCATGGCCGAGGACGAGGTCGACCGACCGGCGGCGGGGACGGGCGATGTCGCCCGCCCCCGCCGCGCCCGGCTCGCGCTGATCCTCGTCCTGGTGGCCGTGGCCGTCGTGATCGCGGTCGTCATCGCGGCGGTCGCCCTCTCGCAGGGCGGGTCGCAGCCGGTCACGCCGGCCCCCGAGACGAGCGTGCCGGCGACGACGCCCGACGCCACCACCGAGCCCGCGCCGTCGCCCACGCCGACGGACGT
>NZ_QWGT01000152.1 GCF_003576405.1 Clavibacter lycopersici | reverse complement strand
GAGCGGCGCGGGGGCGGTGCCCGCGGGGATCCGCGCCGCGATGGGGAGGACGGCCGGTCGGACGCTCGTCGCGCCCGCGAGGTCGGCCGCGCGCACCGCGTAGCCGTCCATCTGCGAGTTGCGGAACGGCGGCAGGTCGATGGGGCTCGTGACGTCGACGGCGAGCACGCGGTCGGCGTAGCGGTGCGGATCAGCGGCGAGCGCCTCGGCGGAGACCGGCAGCTCCTCCGCGGGCAGGTCGGCGAGCGGGGCGAGGAGCGCGGACACGGCCGCGCGGTGCTCGTCGACCGTGCGTCGTCGGCGGTCCGCGGGGCGGTCGGGGCTCATCACCCCATCATCCCCGACGCGGCCGGATCTTCCCCGGCCACGGGCCTTGCCGTCGGCGGACGGGCGCGAGACCCTGTGCGCATGGATCCGGACGAGCGCCGCGCCGCCGTCCGGCGCCACGTGGCCGCCGCGGTCGGCGCCGTGCTGCTGGCCGCCGCGATCGTGCTCGGTGTCGCCGGGGCCGTCGTCCACACGGGCGGATCCGACCTCGGCCTGCTGCTGCTCGTCGCGGCCCTCACGCTGCTCACGGCGGGCGCAGGCCTGGTCGTGGCGGCCGTGCGGTCCGCCGCTGACCGCCCGCGCTGACGCAGAACCGCCCTCCCCAGGACGCGTCCGCGGTTCCGTGTCCGGGTCCCGAAGCCGCCCCTGCCGCGCGGCGCCCGGCCGCCCTAGGGTCGGGTCATGACCATCGCCGCCCGCGGGCAGACCCTCGTCGACCTCCACACCGCACCCGAGCTCCTGAGGGTGGTGAACGTATGGGACGCCATCACGGCCGCCGCCATCGGATCGCTCCCCGAGACGAAGGCGCTCGCCACCGCGAGCCACTCCATCGCCGCCACGTTCGGCTACGAGGACGGCGAGCGGATCCCCCTCGACCTCCACCTCGACATGATCGGCCGCATCGTCGCGGCCGTCGAGCAGCCCGTCTCCGCCGACCTCGAGTCCGGCTACGGCGATGCGGGCGAGACCGTGCGCCGCGCCATCGGCGTGGGCGTCGTCGGCGCCAACCTCGAGGACGGGATGCGCCCCATCGCCGACTCCGTGCGCGCGGTCGAGGCCGCCGTCGCCGCCGCGCAGGCCGAGGGCGTGCCGTTCGCGCTCAACGCCCGAACCGACGCCTACGTGCTGGGTGGCGACCGCGACCGGTCGGACATCCTCGCCGACGCCGTCGAGCGCACCCGCGCCTACATGGCCGCGGGCGCCACGAGCGTCTTCGTGCCCGGCCCGCTCACGGAGGACGAGGTGCGCACGCTCGTCGACGCCGTCGGCCCGCAGCGCCTCACGGTCATCGGGATCCCCGGATCCCTCTCCCCCGCGCGCTTCGAGGAGCTCGGCGTGGGCCGCATCTCGTACGGCCCGTGGACCCAGCGCGTCGCCCTGACCGCGCTCCAGGACACGGCGAAGGACCTCTACGCGGGCGGCGCGCTGCCCGAGGGGACGCGGCCGCTCAACTGAGCGGATCCGCGGCCGGGGCGCGGGCGGCGGGGCCCTCGAGCCCGCGTCCACCGCGCCCTGGTTGACTGGGCACCCACCCGAAGGAGCACGACGTGACCGACACCCCCGCCCCGGCGACCCCCGCGCCCGCCCTCCGCGCCGACATCGGCGTGATCGGCGGATCCGGCCTCTACTCCCTGCTCGACCCCGCGACGAGCGCGTCGCACCGCATCGAGACGCCGTTCGGCCCCACCTCGAGCGAGGTGACGGTCGGCGAGCTGGCCGGGCGCCGCGTCGCGTTCCTCACCCGGCACGGCGCCGACCACTCGGTCGCGCCGCACCTCATCGACTACCGCGCCAACGTCTGGGCGCTGGCCTCGCTCGGCGTCTCGGCCATCGTGTCGTCGTCGGCCGTGGGGGGCGTCTCGCCGGACTACCCGCCGGGATCGCTCGTGCTCACCGACCAGCTGCTCGACCGCACGTGGGGCCGGCCGGACACCTTCTTCGACGCCGGCGTGGTGCAGCACCTGTCCGCTGCGGATCCCTTCGACCCCGACCTGCACGCGCTGGCGGCCGCCGCGCTCGTGGAGCTGGAGGGCGGCGAGCACGCGGATCCCGCGGGGCCGCTGCGCACCTCGGGCACCGTCGTCGTGATCCAGGGCCCGCGCTTCTCGACGCGCGCGGAGTCGCTGTGGTTCCGGCAGGCGGGCGCCCACATCGTGAACATGACGCAGTACCCCGAGGTCGTGCTCGCGTCCGAGCTCAACATCGGCACCGTGAACCTGTCGTTCGTCACGGACGCCGACGCGGGCCTCGCGCCGCTGCCCGGCGAGCAGGGCGACGCCGTCACGGCCGAGCTGGTCTTCACGCGCCTGAAGGAGGCGCAGCCGCGCATCGTGCGGGCGATCGAGGCGGTGATCCGGGCGATCCCCGAGGACTACCGCGGACGCCCGCTCATCGACCCGGACGCGGTCGCGTCCGTGCTCGCGCGCCCGACGACCGGCGCGCGCTCGTGAGCGACGGGATCCTCCTCGTCACGGGAGGAGCGGGCTTCATCGGCGGCGCGATCGTCGAGGCCGCGCTCGAGGAGGGACGCCGCGTGCGGATCCTCGACTCGCTGCGGGCCGACGTGCACGGCGGCGAGCCGGAGATCGACCCCCGCGTCGAGCTCGTGCGCGGCGACGTCACGGATCCGGATGCCATCGCCCGCGCCCTCGACGGCGTCGACGTCGTCTGCCACCAGGCCGCGAAGGTCGGGCTCGGCGTCGACTTCCTCGACGCGCCCGACTACGTGCTGACCAACGACGGCGGCACCGCGATCCTGCTGGCCGGGATGACCCGCGCGGGCATCGACCGGCTCGTGCTCGCGAGCTCGATGGTCGTCTACGGCGAGGGCGCGTACGCGGGCGCCGACGGACCCGTGCGCCCGCCCGCGCGCCGCGTCGCCGACCTCGACGCCGGGCTCTTCGACCCGGTGGACCCCGCGACGGGCGAGCCGCTCGTCCCCACGCTCATCGGCGAGGACGTGCCGCTGGATCCGCGCAACGTGTACGCCACGACGAAGCTCGCGCAGGAGAACCTCGCGAGCTCCTGGGCCCGCGCCACGGGCGGTCGCGCCGCCGCCCTCCGGTACCACAACGTCTACGGGCCGGGCATGCCGCAGAACACGCCCTACGCGGGCGTCGCGTCGCTGTTCCGTTCCGCCCTCGCGCGCGGCGAGGCGCCCCGCGTGTTCGAGGACGGCCGGCAGCGCCGCGACTTCGTGCACGTGCGCGACGTGGCCGGCGCGAACCTCGCCGCGCTCGAGTGGACCGGGACCCGCGAGGCCGGCTCCTTCCGCGCCTTCAACGTCGGCAGCGGCACCGTGCACACCATCGGCGAGATGGCGGAGGCGCTCGCGCGCGAGGCGGGCGGATCCGCGCCCGTCACCACGGGCGAGTACCGGCTCGGCGACGTCCGGCACATCACGGCGTCGTCCGACAGGCTGCGCGCGGAGCTGGGCTGGGAGCCGCGCATGACGTTCGAGGAGGGCATGCGGGAGTTCGCGACGGCGCCGCTGCGGAGCGCGGTGGTCTGAGGAGCGGCCCGGGCGGCGGATCCGGCGCGGGTGGTACCGAGGTGCTGGTCGTGCATCGATCCCGGCACCTCGGACGGACGAGGCGGGCGCGGCAGGCTCGCCACACTGGGGGCATGACCATCGCCTCATCCCGCCGCATGGCCGTACGCACCGGGACCGCCCTCGCGGTCGGTGCCGCGTCCCTCGCCCTCGCCGGCTGCTCGGGCCTCGCCGACGACCTGGCCGACATCTACTCGATCACCTACGAGGTGACCACCACGGGACCCGCCGACGCCGGGCTGACCGACGTGTCGTACGCGGAGGCCTCGCACCGCGGGCGCCCGTCCGTCGTGAAGGAGGTCGGGCAGGCGTCCTTCTCACCGGGCGACGACTCCGCGAGCTCCATCTGGTCGGTGGAGTCCGTGGTCACGGCGGAGGACTGGGCCTTCGTGCAGGCCTCGCCGGCGGACGGGGAGGCGCTGACCTGCCGGATCCTCGTCGACGGAGTGCGGGAGATCGCGACCTCCACCGCGGCGGCGGGACAGCCCGTGACCTGCCAGGTGCCCACACCGCCGTTCGGCTGACCGCGCCGGCCGGCCGGCCGATGCGGTCCGAGCCGGTGAGTGCGTGGCGGTCAGTACTTCGCGGACTGCCCGCCGTCGATCGGCAGCACGGCCGCGTTCACGTAGGCCGCGTCGTCCGAGAGCAGGAACGCGACGACGGAGGCGATCTCCTCGGCCTCGCCGTAGCGCTTCGTCGGGTTGCCCTGGATGAACTCCTCCGCCGCACCGCGGGGGTCGTCCGCGCTGATCTGCTTCATCGACTCCTCGACCATGGGCGTCCAGATGGCGCCGGGCGCGATGGCGTTGATGCGGATGCCGAACTGGCCGTACTCGACGGCGGAGTTGCGGGTGAGGCCGACGACGCCGTGCTTGGCGGCCGCGTAGCCGGACTGGTTGCCGACGCCGCGGATCCCGCCGACGCTCGCGGTGTTGACGACCATGCCGGAGCCCTGCTCGCGCATGACGGCGAGGACCTTCTCGAGGCCGAGGAACACGCCGCGGAGGTTGATGGAGACGACCTTGTCGAACTCGGCGGCCGTGAAGTCCTCGGTGAGGTTCTGGCGGCCCTCGATGCCGGCGTTGTTGAAGAAGCCGTCGATGCGGCCGAAGCGCTCGACCGTCTGGCTGACGTACGCGTCGACGTCGGACTCCTGCGACACGTCGGAGACGACGGTGAGGACCTCGGCGTCGGGCGACGCGGCGCGGACGGCCTCGACGGTGGCGGCGAGGCCCGTCGAGGAGATGTCGACGAGCGCGAGGCGCGCGCCCTCGACGGCGAGGCGGACGGCGGCGGCGCGGCCGAGGCCGGAGCCTCCGCCGGTGATGAGGACGACCTTGTCGGTGAAGCGGGTGGTGGTCATGGGGTCTCCTGACGAGTCGGGGACGGCGGCCCGCGTCTCGTGGGCGGAGCCACTGGTCCATGCGATCGCATGGACATCCCTACCGTAGGTCGGGATCCTGGACGCGGCCTCCGCGCGCCGGCCGGAGCCCGGGCGTCCGACGCTCCATCCGCTTCCGCACCGCGACGAAGACGAGGCCGGCCAGCACGATGTGCGCGAGCACCAGCACGATCGCGTCGGGCTCGACGAACGCCACGTCCCAGCCCGACGACGCCCAGCCCATGCCGCCCAGCAGCACGCGGGTCACGGTGAGCTGCGTCCAGTGGAACGCCATGGCGATGAGGAGCGCGCCCTCCATCGGGATCCGCCGCGCCGCGACGAGCGCGAGGCCGAACAGACCGAGCTGGAGCACGTAGGCGATCGCGTCGCTGCCCTCGGGTATCGGCGTGAAGGCGCCGGTGTCGGATCCCGCGACGGTCAGGACGATCCAGCGGCCGGACTCGATGACGAGGCCGATCGCCGGGAAGAGCGCGGTGGTGAGGAGCGTGGCGACGACGAGGCCGGTCCCGTCGCGCAGGTTGGTCCAGACGTATCCGCGGAGGGCGAGCTCCTCCGGGATCGCCTCGTAGAGCGCGAGGACGACGCCGTTGAGGAGGAGGAAGCCGGCGAACGCGGCGAGGTCGACGCCGTCGACGCGGATCCAGCCGAGGAGGCCGGCCGGGACCCAGACGACCGCGCCCGTGATCGCTCCCACCCCGACGCCCAGCGCGATCGGCCGCCCGATCCGCCGCGACAGGCCGAGGCCGGCGAGGCTCCGCCGATCGACCCGCCTCCGCAGCAGGACGACGGCGGGCACGACGAGCGCGGACATGAGCACGGCCTGCAGCACGACCTTCACGAGCAGGCCGGCGCCGGTCGCCCGCGCCACCGCCTCCGCGATGCCGACGGCGAGGCCGAGCCCCACGCCGAGCACGACCCAGGCGAGGAGCGCGACCGCGACGGCGGGCATCCACGACTGCGGGCGGCGCGTCTGCGCGTCGAGGCGGGGATCGGGGAGATCGGCGCGCGCGGTGGAAGGCGTGGCGGAGGCGGTGGGGCGGGCGGATGCGGGCACGGGACTCGTCTCGTCGGGCGGGCGGTCGGTCGGTCGGTCGGTCGGTCGGTCCAGGCTGGCTGCCGCGTCGATGCCGCGCGACCCCGCCGGCGGCGCGGCCCGCATCTGGGGCGCGGGATCAGGCGGCTGGCGCCCCCGCGGATCCGTCGGCCGACGCCACCGGCTCGGTGAAGTCGAACACCAGCACGCCGTGCGGATCCGGCGCGAGCAGCGGCCCGACGAGGTCCTTGAAGGCGGCGTGCTGCGCGTCGATGCACGCCGGATCCGCGATCAGCGGCTCGCCGAGGTACAGGTTGCGGTCGCCCTCCGAGGAGAAGGTGAGCACGAAGCCGAGCTCGAACCCGCGGCCGACGCCCTCGGGGCTCGACTGCCGACCGGCGTGAAGCGAGCGGATGTAGGGCCCGGAGCCGTCGGGGTGCCGGGAGTCGGCGAGCGCCCGGAAGCGGCGCTCCACCTCGTCGCGGTCGGCGGGCGCCGCGTCGTCGCGGAGGCGGAAGAGCACGACGTGGTGGACGAGCCCGGGGACGTGGTCGCGGGCGGTGAGCTGGGCGTCGGTGAGGGCGGGGCGTTCGTCGATGGTCATGTCCGGATCCTGGCCCGATCCGGCCGCGACGGCGCGCCCGTGACCCGGACGGGGCCTCGCCGTGGCGGATCCGCCGCCGTAGCCTGAGCCCTACCCGCACCGCTGCCCCGGCCGCGGCGCCCGGCCCGCGACGAGGAGGCCGCATGATCGACCCGCCCGGGCGCCGCGGCCGGGGCAGCGGTGCGGGTAGGGCTCAGGCTACGGCGGCGAGGAGGCCGCATGATCGACCCGCCCGG
>NZ_QWGT01000151.1 GCF_003576405.1 Clavibacter lycopersici | reverse complement strand
CAGCGGGCCCCGTTCGCGTCCGCCGCCGCGCGGGTGCGCGCCCTGCCGCACGCCCTCCGGGTGGTGCTGCTGGTCGCGCTCGGGATCGTGGCGGTCGCGCTGTCGGTGGGCGTCGCCGTCACGCTCGGCCCGGCCGACGTGTCGCTCGTGAACGTGCGCGACATCCTGCTCAACCACGCGGGGCTCGCGGAGATCCCGGTGCGGGTCTCCGAGGACGCCATCGTCTGGCAGGAGCGCCTCCCGCGCGCCCTCGTCGCGGCGGCCTGCGGCGCGGGCCTCGGCCTCTGCGGCGTCGTGCTGCAGTCCCTGCTGCGGAACCCGCTCGCGGACCCGTTCGTGCTCGGCGTCTCGTCCGGCGCCTCCACCGGGGCCGTGCTCATCGGCGTGCTGGGACTCGGCGGTGGCGCGATCGGCATGTCCGGCGGCGCCTTCATCGGCGCGCTCGTGGCGTTCGGCTTCGTGCTGCTGCTCGCGCGCTTCTCCTCGGGCGGCACGGCCGGCGTGATCCTCGCGGGCGTCGCCGGCACGCAGCTCTTCTCCGCGCTCACCTCGCTCGTGGTCTTCGCGTTCGCGGACTCCGACGAGACGCGCGGCATCATGTTCTGGCTCCTCGGATCACTCGAGGGCATGCGCTGGGACGAGGTCGGACTCAGCGTCGGCGTCGTCGCGATCGGCGCGATCGTGTGCCTCGCCTCCGCGCGCTCCCTCGACGCGTTCGCGTTCGGGGAGGAGGTCGCGTCGTCGCTCGGGATCCACGTGGGCCGCACCCGCACGATCCTCCTGGTCGTCACCGCGCTCCTCACCGCCACCCTGGTGAGCATCGCCGGGGCCATCGGCTTCGTGGGCCTGGTGCTCCCGCACGCGGCGCGCCTGGTGTTCGGGCAGCGCCACGCGCGCGTCGTCCCGGCGACCATCGTGCTCGGCGCCGTGTTCATGGTGTGGGTCGACGCGGTGTCGCGGCTCGCGTTCGCGCCGACGCCGCTGCCCGTCGGCGTCGGCACCGCGCTCGTCGGCGTCCCGGTGTTCATGCTGCTGCTGATGCGCAACCGGGGGCGCGCATGACGCTCGAGGCGCGCGCGGTCAGCTGGTCGCGGGGCGGCCGGCTCGTGGTCGACGGCGTCACGCTGGAGCCCGCACCCGGATCCACCGTGGGGCTCCTCGGGCCGAACGGATCCGGCAAGTCGTCCCTGCTGAAGCTGCTGCAGGGCGCCGCGTCGCCGGACTCCGGCCGCGTGACGCTCGACGGCGCCGACCTCGCGGGGATCCGGCGCCGCGACGTCGCGCGAAGGGTCGCGACCGTCACCCAGCACGGGGAGACCGAGGTCGACATCGTGGTGCGCGACGTCGTGCGCCTCGGTCGCACGCCGTACCGCACGCTGCTCGGCGGAGACACCGCGGAGGATCGGGCGGCCATCGACCGGGCCATCGCGCACGTCGGGCTCGAGGCGAAGGCCGACCAGGCGTGGCGCACGCTCTCCGGCGGCGAGCGCCAGCGGGCGCACATCGCGCGCGCCCTCGCGCAGGAGCCGCGCGAGCTGCTGCTGGACGAGCCGACCAACCACCTCGACATCCGCCACCAGCTGGAGCTGCTCGCGCTCGTGCGGGACCTGCCGGTGACCACCGTCGTCGCGCTGCACGACCTGAACCTCGCGGCGATGTTCTGCGACGCCGTGCTCGTGCTGCGGGCCGGTCGCGTGGTGGCGGGCGGGCATCCGCGCGAGGTGCTCACGCCGGAGCTCATCGCCGACGTCTACGGGGTGCGGGCGCGCATCACGCACGACGAGGCCGTGGGATGCGCCCGCGTGCTGTTCGACGCGGCGCCGCTCTAGTCGCGGGCGGCGTCCTCGGGCGGATCCGCCGGCTCGGGCGCGCACCCGCACGACCGGCCGACGACGAGCGTCGGCGTGAACGACGCGTGGTGCGGGGCGCGCGCGGGATCCGGCGCGACGAGTCGGGTGACCGCCTCCTCGGCCATCTCCTCGACCGGCTGGCGCACGACGGTGAGCTGCGGGGTGGCGTATGCGGCCTCGTCCGTGCCGTCGAAGGACACCACGGCGACGTCCTCGGGAACCCGCAGCCCGAGCTCCCCGAGCGCGCGGAGGGCGCCGACGGCCTGCATGTCGGAGCTGGCGAAGAGCGCGGTCGGCCGGTCGGATCCGCCGAACAGCCGCAGGGCGCCGAGGTAGCCGCCCTCGCGTGTGAAGGACTCGCGGGCGATGGGGCCGTCGGGCAGCCCGGCCGCGCGCGTCGCGTCGTGCCAGCCCCGCTCGCGCGCCTCGACCTCCGCGCCGCCGATGACGAGCCCGATGCGCGAGTGCCCGTGGGAGACGAGGTGCTCCACGCCGATGCGCGCGCCCTCGCGGGCGTCGACGCCCACGGTCTCGATGCCGTCGTGCGCCGAGAACGTGTTGAGCAGCACCACCGGCACGCCGAGCGTCGACGGGTCGACCACCGTCGTGTCGTGCTGCACGGTGCTGACGATGATCCCGTCGACCTGGCGGGCCGTGAGCGTGCGGATGAGCGACCGCTCGAGCTGCGGGTCGTTCCCGCTGTTCACGAGCAGCACGGCGTGGCCGTGCCGGGCGGCGCACTGCTCCACGGCCACCGCCATCTCGGCGAAGTGCGGGTTGCCGATCTCCGGCACGACGAGCCCGATCATCTGCGTGCTGCCGGTGCGCAGTGCGCGCGCGCTCGCGTTCGGGCGGTAGCCGAGCACGCGGATGGCGTCGCGCACGCGGGCGGCCGTCGCCTCGGCGACCGGCCGGGGCCCGGAGTTGACGACGTAGCTGACCACCGCGGTGGAGACGCCGGCGTACCGGGCGACGTCGGATCGCGTGACCTGGCCGCGGGGGAGGGGACCTGAGGTCGCCATGCTCCTCGCTCCTCCCCGCCCGGCCGGGCCCGACGATCCGATCGTCGCGCGGGTCAGCGGGATCCTGCGGCGATCCTATCCGCGTCGTCCCCGCGGGACGCCGCCGCCGGGTCGGCGGGTGCGTCGCCGAAGTCGCGCACGTCGAGGCGCTCGCCGCCCTGCAGCGCCGACCGGTGGGCGACGATGCCGGGCATCGTGTACCTGGCCGCGACCCAGGCGTTCACGGGCGGGAGCGTGCCGTCGACGACCGCGCGGACGAAGTCGTCCACGAGGAAGTGGTGGCTGCCCTCGTGGCCGCTGGGCATGCCGCGGTACACGTCCGGCAGGCGGTCGACCTCGTGCACGGGGGCGTAGCCGGAGACGAACGCCTCGCGGAGCTCGGGCGCGACGTGCGCGAGCGACGGGTCGTCGAGCGACATGCTCGGCTGCGTCGTGAGCTCCTCGGTGACGTCCGTGACCTCCTCCTTGTCCTGCCAGACGCTGACCGTGGCGATCTGCTCGAAGCTCGCCTCGGTGCCGAAGTAGCGGAAGCGGGACTCGCGGATGTGCGACGGGTAGCCGACGCGGCGCATCTCGTTGATCCGCATGACGCCGCCGTCGGCGAGCTCGAACAGCGCGGTCGCGTTGGAGAAGTCGTTGTCGAACTGGCTGACCTCGCGGTCGAAGACGCCGTCGCCGCGGTCGTCCTTCACGCCGATGCAGCTGACGCTCACGGCGTGGCCGGGGATCGCGCCGAGGACGCCGCCGATCGCGTGCGTCGGGTAGTGCATGGGCGGGTAGCTCGCGGTGCGCTTCCACTCCTCGCCGCCGCTGTACTGGTACGCGGCGTAGAAGCCGAGGTCCATGTCGTGGACGTAGTCGCCCTCGGCGTAGAAGATCCGCCCGAACGCGCCCTCTGCGGCCTTCTTGCGCGCGAAGACCGTGGCGGGGTTGTAGTAGCTCGTCTCGCCCATCATGTAGGTGAGGCCCGTCTCGCGGACCGCCTCGATGATCGCGGCGATCTCCTCCTCGGAGAAGGCCATGGGCACGGCCGAGTACACGTGCTTGCCCGCGCGGAGCGCCTGGACGACGAGCGGTCCGTGGGTCCAGCGCTGCGTGAAGATCGCGACCGCGTCGATGTCGGTCTGGAGCATCGCGTCGAACGACTCGACGGCGCCGTCGAGCCCCTCGCGCTCCACGAGCTCCTCGGCCCGCTCGGGCAGCAGGTCGGTGACGAGGACCCGGTCCACGTCGGGGTGGACCTTGAACAGGGTGGCGAACGAGCCGGCGAACTGCCCGGCGCCGACGATCCCGAGGTTGAGCATGTGCGGCCTTTCGGTGATGAGCGTCATCGCTCAGCGGGTGCGGCAGCGTCGTCGCGACGGGGCCGGAGCATCGTCGGCGGCGCTGTCCGTCGAGTCTGCCCGGTGGTGTCTACTCGTGTAAACCCCTCATGCGGATCCGCCCGGTCTGAGCGGCCCGTGACGCCGGATGCAGGTGCGCCACGAGTAGACCCGGCTCACGCGCGGGAGTCGAACCGCAGCACCCGCGACCCGTGGGCCGGCACGTCGAGCACCACGGCGTCGCCCTCCAGCCCCACGGGCTCTCCCGTCCAGGCGTCGGTCACCGTGTCGCCCGCCCCGGGGCGCCGTCCGACCGAGCTGAGCGGGATGCGCCGCGAGGCGGGCTCGTCGCCGAGCTGGAACACCGCGACGTAGCCCGCGTCCGCGTCGGTCGCCTCGGCCGTCCAGACCACCAGGTCGTCCTCGCGGATCACCTCCCGCCCGTCGCGCGAGTGCTGGAGGATCCGGATCATCGCGGGCACGGTGAGCAGGGCGATCGTCTCGGGTCGGCTCCGGGGCAGGTCGCCGCCGTACATGAGCGGCGAGCGGGACATGATCCAGAGGCTCATGAGGGTGCGCTGCTCCTCGAGCGTGAGGCGGCTGTCGCGGTCCTCGCCGCGCTCCGCCCGGATGCCGATGCGGCCGAGCGGCAGCATGTCGGCGTCCGCCCACGCGCCCGGCCGCTGGAACGGCGCCCAGCGCGCCATCCGGCTGAACTGGTCGAGCACGTCGCTCCAGCGGTCCCACAGGTCGTCGGACACGCGCCACATCTCGGCGTTCTCCCGCAGGTGGTCGAGGTGCGCGGTCGAGAGGTGCGTGCCCGGCGAGAGGCTCAGCACGATGTCGCGGCCCGAGCGCTCGATCGCGCGGTGATAGGCCTGGATCTCGCGGTCGTGGTACGGGCTGAGCATGTCGTCCGCCTTGACGAGGTCGACGCCCCAGGCCGCGAACTGCTCCAGCTGCGCGTCGTAGTAGGCCTGCGCGCCCGGGACGTCGTGGTCGAGCCCGAAGTTGTCGGGGTTCCAGGAGCAGGTGGACGCGGTGTCCGCGACGCGCGCTGCGGTGGTGTCCGTGCCCTTCACCGGGAGGTCGCGCGCGACGGCGAGGCGCGGGATCCCCCGCATGATGTGCAGGCCGAAGCGGAGCCCCAGGTCGTGGACGGCCGCCGCGAGCGGCCCGAAGCCGGCGCCGTCCGCGGCCGACGGGAACCGGTTGACGGCGGGCATCTGGCGCCCGAAGGCGTCGAGCTCGACCGGCGGATCCTCGTTGTAGCCGCCGGCGCGCGCGGTCGGCTCGTACCACTGGATGTCGACGACGACGGTGTCCCAGCCGTACGGGAGCAGGTGCTCCGCCATGAACCGGGCGTTGGCCATCACCTCCTCCTCGGTCACGGCCGTGCCGTAGCTGTCCCAGCTGTTCCATCCCATGGGGGGAGTGAGGGCGGTCATCGGTGTCCTTCCGTCGTGCGGGCGGGGTGGGGCGAGGGGGATCCGGCTGCCGCGCGAGGGCGCCGGGGAGCGGCCGTCGACGGGGTCACCGCGGGGCTACTGTCGGGGGATGAGCGAGCCGCGACGCGCCAAGCAGCCCGGCCTCGCGGACGTCGCGCGCCTGGCCGGCGTCTCCAACGCCACCGTGTCGCGCGTGCTCAACGGCAGCGCGCAGGTGAGCGCCGCGCGACGCGCGGCGGTGACGCGGGCGGTCGACGAGCTCGGCTACCGGCCGAACGAGGCGGCGCGCGCGCTGGTCAGCGGGAGGAACCGGCTCGTCGGCGTCCTCGCGGAGGACACGACGCGCTACGGGTTCGCCTCCACGATCCAGGGGATCCAGGAGGCGGCCATCGCGCACGGCCTCCTCGTGACGGTCGCCGTGGTGCGCACCGGGCACGCCGACGACGCGCGCGAGGCCGTGGACCTGCTGCTCCGGCTGCCGCTCGCGGGCGTGGTGGGGATCGAGTTCGACAGCCCGGTGAGCCGCGCCCTCGAGCTCCTGCCCGCCGACCTGCCCGTCGCGTCCGCGACGCTGATGGGCACGCACCTCTCGGGCGTGCCGCACGCGCACATCGACGACGAGGTCGGCGCGCGGCTGGCGACGGATCACCTGCTGGACCTCGGCCACCGGACGGTGCACCACCTGAGCGTCGACCACCCGTCGGAGTCCGGTCGCGGACGCACGCGGGCGTACCTCGACACCCTCGAGCGGCGCGGCGCTCCCATGCCCGAGGTGATCATGACGGGGTGGCACCCGCTCCAGGCGCACGACGCGACCCTGCGGGCGCTCGACGACGGCGTCACGGCGCTCTTCTGCTTCAACGACGACATCGCGCTCGGGGCGCTCCGGGCGCTCTCGGAGCGCGGCCGCCGGGTCCCCGAGGACGTGAGCCTCGTCGGCTTCGACGACGCGACCTTCTCCCAGGTCGTCTCGCCCGCCCTCACGAGCGTGCGCATGGACTTCCGCGGCCTCGGCCGCGCGGTGCTGGAGCAGCTCGTCGCACGGATCGAGGACGCCTCCGCCCCCGACGACGTCGACCTCCCGGCCGAGCTCATCGTGCGCGAGAGCACCGCGTCGCCGCGCTGACGGATCCGCCCCGCCTCCCGCGGACACGGGCTCAGCGGACACGCGCTCAGCCGACGCGCACGCGGTACATGCGCGCGCCGGCGGCGCCCGTGCCCGCATCGCCCGAGTCGAGCCGCATGCCGCCGGCGATCCGCGCGGCG
>NZ_QWGT01000150.1 GCF_003576405.1 Clavibacter lycopersici | reverse complement strand
GACCACCGAGACCGTCCACGCCGCAGGGGCCGCGGCCGCCGCGCCCCCGGGCGCCGGCTCCGCCGCGGGGCCCGGCACCACCCGCCGCGGCCGCTCCCTCTGGGTCGACTTCGCGATCCGCCGCGCCCTCGGGCTCGTCGGGACGCTCGTCGCGCTCGTCGTCCTGTCGTTCCTCATCGTGCAGCTCATCCCGGGCGATCCCGCGGTGGCGCTCGCCGGGGCGGACGCGTCGGTCGACGAGATCGAGGCGCTGCGCACGGAGCTCGGGCTCGACCAGCCCGTGCTCCAGCAGTTCGGGGCCTACGTGGCGCAGCTGGCGCAGGGCGACCTCGGGACCTCGTTCCAGTACCGGCAGCCCGTCGCGACCATCATCGAGAACCGGCTGCCGTTCACGGCGACCATCGCGCTCGTCGGGATCGCCGTCGTGCTCGTGGTCGCGGTGCCGCTCGGCATGCTGATCGGCGTCCAGACCCGCGGCGGCCGCCGACGCTGGCTCGACACGCTCTTCGGCACCGTCACCGGGTTCCTCGACTCGGTGCCCGGCTACGTGATGGCGACGATCCTCGTGGTGCTGTTCGCCCTCGGGGTCGGCCTCCTGCCCATCCTCCCGCCGGCCTACAACGCCCGCGCCGGGGCGGTGGCGTACGTGCTGCCGATCGCGGCGCTCGCCATCGGGCCGATCTGCACCATCAGCCGCGTGGTCCGCCGCGAGACGCAGGTCGTGCTCGAGGAGGACTACGTCCGCACCGCCCGCGGCTGGCGGCTCGGCGCGCTGCCGCTGCACCTCAGGTACGTGCTGCCCAACCTGCTGACCACGACGCTCACCCTGAGCGGCCTGATCCTCAGCGGCATGCTCGGCGGCGCGCTCATCATCGAGAGCGTGTTCGCCCTGCCGGGCCTCGGCACCGGGATCATCAAGGCGATCCTCGACCGGGACTTCCCCGTGATCCAGGGCATGGTGCTCGTCCTCGGGATGATCGCCGCGCTCGTCAACCTGCTCGTGGACGTGGCCCTCGGCCTCATCGACGCGCGCACGCTCGGAGGACGCCATGACTGACACGACCGCCGCCGCCGCGACCGCGGCCGCAGGACCCGCAGCGCCGGCACCCGGATCCACGCCCCGCCGCTTCCACTGGACGCCCGGCCTCGTCACTGGCCTCGTGCTCCTCGGCGCCGTGGTGCTCGTCGGAATCGTCGCGCCGATGTTCCTGCAGGAGCAGGCCGACACGATGGCCGAGCGCGCCGCGTCGCCCTCGGCCGCGCATCCGCTCGGCACCGACCAGGCCGGGCACGACATGCTCGCCCGCAGCCTCGTCGCCACGCGGCTCACGCTCGTGATGACGCTGGGGGCGACCGTGATCGCCGTGCTCGTCGGGATCGCCGCGGGCACCGCCGTCTGGCTGCTGCCGCGCCGGGCCCGCGAGGTGTGCCTGCGCGTCATCGACGCCATGGTCGCGTTCCCCGGACTGCTGCTCGCCCTCGTGGTGGCCGCGATCCTCGGGGCGGGCGCGGTGCCCGCCGTCATCGCGATCGGCGTGGCCGGCATCCCCACCTTCGCCCGGCTCACGGCGAACCTCGCGGCGCGGGTCTCGCAGCGCGACTACGTCTCCACGGCGCGCCTGCTCGGCGTCGGGAACCGGCGGATCGTGACCGACCACATGCTGCCGAACATGGCCGAGCCGCTCCTCGTGCTCGCCGCCTCCACGTTCGCGCAGTCCCTCACGGCCATCTCCGCGCTCTCCTTCGTGGGCCTCGGCGTGCAGTCGCCGCAGTACGACTTCGGGAAGCTGCTCAACGAGGCGCTGCCGTCGCTGCTCGCCGGACGACCCGAGCAGACCGTGGGGCCCGCCGTGCTCATCGTGGTGACCGGGCTCGCCGCGATGCTCGTGGGCGACGGGCTCGCGGCCGCCGCGGATCCCCGCTCGGGCCGCCGCGCGTCCGCCGCCTCCGTGCGCGGCGCCGGCACGACCCTCGTCCCCGGCCTCGACGCCATGGTGCGCGTGGAGGACCTCTGGGTCCGCACCGCCTCGGGCGCCCCGCTCGTGAAGGGCATCTCCTTCACGGTGGCCCGCGGGGAGATCGTCGGCATCGTGGGGGAGAGCGGATCCGGCAAGTCGCTCACCGCCATGTCGGTCGCGCGGCTCCTCGCCGACGGGCTCGAGGCGGAGGCGCGCACCATGCGGCTCGACGACGTCGACCTGCTCGGCCGCGTGGATCCGAGGGTCATGGCCCAGACCGTGAGCCTCGTCTACCAGGACCCCGGCAGCACCTTCAACCCGGCGCTCCGGCTCGGGACGCAGCTCACCGAGGTGCTGCGCACGCACCGCGGGCAGTCGCGATCCGCCGCCCGGTCGACCGTGCTCGACGCGCTCCGCCGCGTGCACCTCACCCTGCCCGAGAAGCGGCTGCGGCAGCACCCGCACGAGCTGTCCGGCGGGATGCGGCAGCGCGCCATGATCGCCGCCGCGCTGTCGGTCGACCCGAAGCTGATCATCGCCGACGAGCCCACCACGGCCCTCGACGTGACCGTGCAGGCGGAGATCCTCCGCGAGCTCAAGCGCCTCAACCGGGACACCGGCACGGCCGTCATGTTCATCTCGCACGACATCGGCGTGGTCCGCGCCCTCTGCGACCGCGTGCTCGTGATGAACGGCGGCGAGATCGTGGAGGAGATCGACGCGGACCGGCTCGACACGGCGACCGCCGTTCACCCCTACACGCGGGCGCTGCTCGCCGCGACGCCCAGCCTCACCGAGCGCGTGGGCGAGCTGCCCGTCGTCGACTGGCGGGCCGAGCAGGCGCGGGGCACCGGGGCAGCGACCGTCCCCGACACCGAGGAGGTGGCGCGATGAGCGCGCGGATCGACCGCACGGACATCCGCCCGGCCACCGGGTCCGACGCCCCCGGGTCCGACGCTCCGCCCATGCTCGAGGTCCGCGGCCTCGACGTCGTCTTCGGCACCGGATCCCAGGCGGTGCGCGTGCTGAAGGGCGTCGACCTCACGGTCGGCGCCGGCCGCACGGTCGGTCTGGTGGGCGAGAGCGGGTCGGGCAAGTCGACGCTCGCCAAGGCGCTCGTCGGCACGGTCACGCCGACCGCGGGCTCCATCCGCATCCAGGGCGTCGACACCGCGACGCTCGGCCGCCGCGACCGGGCCGCCATGCGCCGGCGCGTGCAGATGATCCCGCAGGACCCGTACTCCTCCCTCGACCCGCGCCGCACGATCGGGCAGGCGCTCGCCGAGGCGGTGGATCCGCGCCACCCCGACGTGCGCCGCCACCGCGCGACCATCGAGGAGTGGCTGCGTGTGGTGCGCATGCCCGCCGACGCGATCGACCGCTACCCGCACGAGTTCTCGGGCGGCCAGCGGCAGCGCATCGCCATCGCGCGCGGGCTCGTCGTGCGGCCGGAGTTCGTGGTGGCCGACGAGATCACCTCGGCGCTCGACGTCTCGGTGCAGGCCGAGATCCTCAACCTGGTGGCGCGGCTGCGGCGCGAGCTCGGCCTCTCGATGCTGTTCATCTCGCACAACCTCGCCGTCGTGCGGCACGTGAGCGACGACGTGGTGGTGCTGTACCGCGGCGACGTCGTGGAGCAGGGTCCGACCGAGCAGGTCTACTCCGACCCGCAGCACCCGTACACGCGGCAGCTCCTGGCCGCCGTGCCAGGCGCGCCCGGCTTCTCCATCGACTGACCGGGCGCCGGCCGCGCGTCGGCGCCCGTCCCATCCGCCATCCGAGAGGATCCCCATGTCCCGACCCCCCGCACCCGCGCTCACGGGAACGCGCCTCACCGGTGCGCGCCTCATCGACGGCACCGGGCGTCCGCCCGTGGACGACGCCGTGGTCGTCGTCGACGACGCCGGCGTCATCGCCTACGCCGGACCCGCAGCCACGGCGCCGCCCGCCGACGGCGCCCGCACGGTCGACCTCGGCGGCCGCACGCTGCTGCCGGGCTTCATCGACACGCACGTGCACCTCTCCATGGACAGCGCGGACGGCCCGTACCACCGCGTCGCGAACGACCCGGCGGTGCTCGCCTTCGAGACGGCGGACCGGATCCGCCGCACCCTCGACGCGGGCGTCACCACGGCGCGGGACCTCGGCGGCCTGAGCGCCGGGTACCGCGACGCCGTCGAGCGGGGCCTCATCCCGGGGCCGCGTCTGCACGTCGCCGTGAAGGTGATCAGCCACACGGGCGGGCACGGCGACTTCCACCTGCCGGGCGGCGAGATCCACACGCACACCGAGGCGATGTCGGAGATCGCGGACGGGGTCGACGAGGTGCGGCGGGCGACCCGGCGCATCGTCCGCGCGGGCGCCGACGTCGTCAAGATCTGCACCACGGGCGGCATGGGCAGCCCGCACGACGCCCCCGAGGACGAGGGCCTCCGCATCGACGAGGTGCGGGCGATCGCCGACGAGCTCGAGCGGCACGGCGGGAAGCCGCTGGCCGCGCACGCGCAGGGCACGGCGGGGATCCACGCGGCCGTGCTCGGCGGCGTCACGAGCGTGGAGCACGGCTACGGGATCGACGACGAGGCCATCGACATGATGGGCGAGCGCGGCACGTTCCTCGTGCCCACCCTCTCGACCGTCTTCATGGCGATCGACCGAGAGCGGATGGCGCCGTACCACTACGAGAAGAAGACCAGGTGGACGGGGATCACGAAGGTCAACGTCGCGCACGCCATCGAGCGCGGGGTGCGCATCGCGCTCGGCACCGACTCGGGCGTCGGCCCGCACGGGCAGAACCTGCGCGAGCTCGGCTGGATGGTCGGGCTCGGCATGGACCCCATGGACGCGATCGTCGCCGGCACCCGCACAGCCGCGCAGCTCCTCGGCATCGCCGACCGGGTCGGCACGCTCGAGGCCGGCCGCCTGGCGGACCTCGTCGTGACCGACGTCGACCCGCTCACCCGCATCGCCGACCTCGGCGACCCGCGCACCGTGCTCGTCGTGGCCCAGGCGGGCCGCGTCGTGAAGGACACCATCGGCCTCCTGGACCGCGACGCGGCCGGGGCCACCGCCGACCGAGAGACGAGGATCCCCGCATGACCGTCGACGCCACCACCGCCCCGCCCGCGCGCGCCGAGGGAGCGGCGGACGATCCCGCCCTCCGCGCCGCCGCCGCGGAGCTGCTGCCCGGTCTGCAGGAGCTGCGCCGCCGGCTGCACGCCGAGCCCGAGACCGGGCTCGTGCTGCCCGCGACGCAGGCTGCCGTGCTCGCCGCGCTCGAGGGGCTCGGGCTCGAGATCACGACGGGCACCCGGACGACCTCCGTGGTCGCGGTGCTCCGCGGCGGATCCCCGGGGCCGACCGTGCTGCTCCGCGGCGACATGGACGCGCTGCCCCTCGCCGAGCAGACCGGCCTCGACTACCAGGCCACCAACGGCAGCATGCACGCGTGCGGGCACGACCTGCACACGGCGGGTCTCGTCGGCGCCGCGCGGCTCCTGGCGGGCCGGCGGGACGAGCTCGCGGGCGACGTCCTCTTCATGTTCCAGCCGGGCGAGGAGAGCTGGGGCGGCGCCGAGATCATGATCGACGAGGGGCTGCTGGAGGCGTCGGGCTCGCTGCCCGTCGCGGCCTACGCGCTCCACGTCGGCCCGGGGGAGCGCGGCGTGTTCCAGTCGCGGCCGGGGCCCGTCATGGCGAGCTCGAACAGCTTCTACGCCACCTACCGCGGGGACGGAGGGCACGGATCCACGCCGTGGAAGGTCACCGACCCCGTGCCGGCGATCGCCGAGCTGACCCTGGCGCTGTCGACCATGGTCGCCCGGCGGACGAGCGTCTTCGACCCGGCCGTGCTCTCCGTGACGATGCTCAACGGCAGCGCCACGCGCAACGTGATCCCGGAGACGGCCGGCCTCGGCGCGACCGTGCGGGCGCACTCCGAGGGCGCGCTGGAGATCCTCGAGCGCGAGTCCGTGCGGCTCGCCGAGGGCATCGGCGACGCGCACGGACTCGCCACCACGGCGGAGTTCTCCCGGCACTACCCGCCGACGGTCAACGACGCCGACGAGATCGCCCGCGTCGAGGGCGCCGTCGCCGCCCTCTTCGGCGCGGACCGCTACGGGACGATGCCGCACCCGATGATGGGGTCCGAGGACTTCTCCTTCGTGCTCCAGCGCGTGCCGGGCGCGTTCGTGATGGTGGGCGCGTCGCCCGACGGCGTCGACCCGGCGTCGTGCGCGTCGAACCACTCGCCGTACGTGCTCTTCGACGACGCCGTGCTGGCCGACATGGCGACGCTGCTCGCGCACCTGGCGCTCACGCGGCTCGCCTGACGCGGATCAGCTCAGCGCGGGCGACGACCGACGTACGCCGTGCGGGTCCCGCGGAGGCCGAGGCCCGGGATCCGCGCGAGCGCGTGCGGGCCGTCCTCGTCGAGGAGCGCGTCGAGCGCCGCGCGGTCGTCCGCGTCCAGTCCGTCGGCGGAGCGGTCGCGGACGCGGGCCAGCCAGGAGCGTGCGTAGGGGAGCGTTGCGGCGGCGGCGACCGGATCCGCCGGGTCGGGGTCGACGGGGAAGGTGCGTGTCACGACGTCCACCAGCCCGGCGTCCCGCAGCCACGGCGCCCAGTCCGGGTGCGACGGACCGCCCGTGCCGCCGTGGGTGACCGCGTCGTCGAGGCGGTCCGCGAGGCCCGGGCGGCCGAGGCCGGGCCCCAGGTCGTCCGGCAGGAAGCGCGGCGGGCCGTCCATCTCCACGACGGCGAGGATCCCGCCCGGCGCGAGGCCGTCGCGGGCGCGCGCGAGGAGGCGGGCGGGGTCGGCGACCTCGTGCAGCATGAGCGATGCCCAGATCACGTCGGCGGGCGGCAGCGCGGGCCAGCCGGCGTCGAGGTCGGCGTGCACCGTGCGGATCCGGTCGGCGAGCCCGTCGACGACGGCGCGCTCGGCGACCCGGGCCAGCATGGCGTCGCT